>JAFDAP010000569.1 GCA_019313765.1 Deltaproteobacteria bacterium
ACCAGAAACTCCATGGGCGAAATACCCATGGTCTTAAATGCGTCTATCTCCTCGTTTACCTCCATGGTGCCCAACTGTGCTGCAAAAGCAGCGCCGGTTCGACCGGCCATGATAATTCCGGTCATTATTGCGCCCATCACGCGGACCATGGCTATGCCCACCAAGCTTGCCACGTAAATCTCAGCCCCAAACATGAGCAACTGGACGGCACCTACAAAGGCGAGGATTAGTCCCACCAACAGACTGATCAAAGAGACAATGGGAAGGGCCTGTATGCCGCAATCCTGCATGACCATAGTGAGATCGGAGCCCCGGAAACGGGCTTTCCCACCCAAAAACCGCCCAAAGGCCATGGAAACCTCGCCAATAAAGGCAAGGATCTCCCCTGTAGAGCGGACAAAATCGATGGCTTCCGCACCAATCCGTGAAAGAAATGAGTCTTTCCCGGTTTGTTTCCTTACACCCGCTTGCTCTGGAACTGCCGCCATAAGGGCCAGGAGTCTCTGCACTCCCTCTGGCAATCCTTGATTGTCAACGGTTATGCCATCCTTCGAACTTCGATCTAACATCTTGGTAATAAATGCCAGAAACATGCTGTCCCAATCTGTAAGACCCTTTGTGTCAAAGGCGATGCGTGTAATTCGGGGGCCGGATTCAATCTCTTTCCGGATATCGTCAGCAGACGGGCGTCTGTTTTCCAGTGTCCAGCTCCCGGCAAGTTGAATAAGGAGGGTTCCGTCATCCGGTCGGGCAAACCCAAGTTCGCAGGGCGCTGATTCTGTATCTTTTATGTCAGTCATTTGGTTTTAGTGTCTTGGCGTGAAAGAAAAATCTGGTAATCGATGTTTGTTTTTTACAGTGACTTTCCACTGGGTTCAGGGTACTGTTTTAAAAAAATAGTGGATCATGTATATGCAATTATTCAAAATCATAACATATGTACCAAATAATCGCTTTTCTTTTCAACAGGTTTTTAATAGAGATAGAGGGCATCAAATGGTTGATTACGGGATATGGCAGGAAAAGGTTTAGGAAAATCAGACATCGGGACGGATATCAGGGTAGATTTTGCTGATTGGAAAACAGGATGAATGTTTTCCAAGGAGAAGTTGATACAGATTCAGCGAATTTTGACAAACTCGTAAAAAGTCTCCAAGCCCGTCACTCCCGCGAAAGCGGGAGCCCATAAGCAATTGATTTTCCTGGATTCCCGTTTTCACGGGAATGACAATAAGGGGTGCTTTCTGACTTTTTACGAGTTCATCAATTTTGGGAGAAAAATATAATGATAAGAAAAAACGTGTATGAAAGACTGGCACAGCATCTTTCCCTCTTGGGTATGGGATATCCGCCAACAGAAAACCTGGTAGAAATCCTGAAGGAAAACTTCAGACCTGCTGAGGCTGAGGTGGCATTGGCCATCCCCACTGGGGTCATTCCCCTTCAACCTGTTTCTGTAGATGAAATCAAGGGCAAGATAGATCTCCCTGAGAAGGAGCTGATGAACATATTGGATGAACTTTCCCAGAAGGCATTGCTGTTTTGCGGCAAGACTCAAAGCGGTGATGAAGGATATGCCTTGCAGCAGGTCGGCTTTTCCTTCCCACAGACCTTTTTTTGGAAGGGAGAAGATACCCCCCATGCACGGAATATGGCCGGTCATATAGCCAAGTATTTCAACCGTAAGGTGACCCGGGAGGCATACAGCAACAAGACGGATGCGTACAGATACATTCCAACCTCCGGCACGGTCGATGCTGACATACAAGCTGTTTATCCGCATCATACCATGGAAAGCATCATCGAAAAGGTCACGGACTTTGCGGTATGTCATTGCTCATGCCGCATGATCGCCCGGCTGAGAGAAAGGCCATGCAAACATCCCACAGAGGTCTGCCTAAAATTTGATGAAATGGCCAAATATGTGATCGACAGGAAATTGGGGAGAAAAATAACCCGGGAAGAGGCACGGGAAATCATCAAACAAACTGAAGAAGATGGTCTGGTACATTTTGTTGATAATGCCAAGGGCCATATCAAACATAACTGTAATTGCTGCGGGTGTGCATGCTGGAATGTGGGGACTATTAAGAG
>JAFDAP010000570.1 GCA_019313765.1 Deltaproteobacteria bacterium
AACTGAAGGAATCGAGGGGTTCTTTACGAAATGACCTCCAGAGTTCCAAACAGAAAGTCAAGGAGATTGAGGAGAAAGCCAACATGTATCGGCAAGAAGTATCTCTGAGTAATCTTAAGCTGGAACAAGTCACTCGGAAGTATAGTGAGTTTGTCGAGCAATCAAATGATGTGGTAGAAATGATAACAGAACGTGACGGGCTTCGGGCGACAGTTAACAGGTTAAAGGCCCAAGAAAAGCAATTGCAAAAAGACAATACTCGTCTTAGAAGCAACAGCAGGTGGTGGGTGAGGTTTATCGCAGGGGGAGGCATGTTGCTGGTTGGATTAATAATAGGAAGGCTTTCTTCAAAAAGGAAAAAGGTCTTTTATTAGGAGACTGAGTAACAAAAGGGAAGGGTGAGTGATGCTAACAGACATTTTTTCCATGATAGGTTTTTTACTCCTGGGTGTCCTATTAGGTCTCATCGTGGAAATCTGGAATCTTAGCAGATAGGGTCTTCAAATGTGTCTTGGCCGACTCCTACATGACTTTGATTGGTGCAAGATAACACATTGAGGCTTAGAGCCCTGTTTTAGGACTCAGGAATTATGATGAAACAACGCTGGATAAATACATTGCTTATTATCATTGTTTGCTTATCTGTTCTTGGGACAGTTGCCTGGGTTGTAGGTGGATTCGACAAACGGGGAGAGGTGCTCGAAAGAATTAAAGAAAAAGGCAAGATTACAGTGATTACCAGCAATAACTCCAATTGCTATTACATTTACAGAGACAGGCCTATGGGATTTGAGTATGAATTAGCCAAGGCATTTGCTGATTACCTGGACGTTAAGCTGGAAGTGATCACACCGGACTGGGATGAAATGCTCAAAGCGCTAGGCAAAGACAAGGGCGACCTGGTTGCCGCAAGCATGACAAGTACCCCTGACAGAGAAGAAATCGTAGATTTTTCAGACGCATATTTGTCAGTTCAGCAAGATATCATTGTTCATAAGGGTAATCATAAGATTAAAGGGATCGAAGACTTAAGCGGGAAGAATGTACATGTAAGAGAAGGGACATCCTACCATGGGCGGTTGCTTGAGCTTAAAAAAGATGGGCTGAACGTTGAGATTATCCTTCATGAAAATGTGTCCACCGAGGAGTTGATACGTCAGGTAGCCGAAAAAGAAATAGAGATTACAGTGGCTGACTCGAATATTGCTCTCTTGAACCGCCGCTATTATCCTGCCATCCGGATTGCCTTTCCGATAGAAGAACAGCAATCCCTGGGATGGGCCGTTAAAAAAGGGAACTCAAAGTTGTTGGCCAAGATCAATAAGTTTTTTGATACTATCGAAGAGGATGGGACATTCGGAAAGATCTATGAAAAGTATTATGCAAATGTGGATATCTTTGATTTTTTTGATCTGAAGAAGTTTCACCAAAGGATTGAGACCAGATTGCCGAAATATGAAAAGATTATCAAAAGGGAAAGCAACCGATATGGGTTTGACTGGCGCCTCATTGCTGCAGTAGCCTACCAAGAATCCCATCTTAACCCACGGGCCAAAAGCTACAAAGGGGTGCGGGGGTTGATGCAACTGACGCTGACAACCGCAAAAGAAATGGAGATTGATAGTCGACTCGATCCGGAACAGAGTATCGAAGGCGGAATAAAGTATCTCAGCAAGATATATAAGCGGTTTGATAAGATTGAAGGCCTTGATAGGATGCTCTTTACCCTTGCCAGTTACAATATCGGTTATGGCCACGTAAGGGATGCGCAAAAGTTGGCGCTCCAAAAGGACCTCGATACCCACAAGTGGGCCTCGCTCAAGAAAACACTCCCGATGCTTCGCCAGAAGAAGTATTACAAGAAGACAAAATATGGCTATTGCAGGGGGACAGAGCCCGTACGTTATGTGAACCGAGTTTTAACCTATTACGATATTCTCAAAAGAAAGGCCCTAGGGTAAGCTGCCTTTGCCTTTGTAAGGGATAAGACGAAGTCGTCAAATATGAAGATATGAGGTGTTCAGTGTCGCAGCCATATCGCTCTTTGGTGTTCAATATGAACAGGTGTTGTACATATCTGCTTTCA
>JAFDAP010000571.1 GCA_019313765.1 Deltaproteobacteria bacterium
AAGACCGGAAGGCAGACAACACCTCGTTCTTTTATGGTTTTGTCCCGCACGGCCGTATCAAGGGCAATGGCGCAAGAAGCCGAAGAAAGGAGACAGATTAGAATAATTGGCGATTTTTGATTGAATCATTCTCTGAAAATCTTTAATATTCCATTCGACTCTGCCGTTCGGCCGTGAGCCTGTCGAACGGCAATCGATCGTCTTCAATTTAAAGGGGATTTGAGAAAAATGATAACTGCAGGAATAGATTGTGGTGCCAAGAACACCAAGACGATTGTTATGAAAGACGGCCAGATCATCGGTAAGGGAATGGTCCTGACGGGGTTTGATCAAAATAAGGCCATTATCGCCTCCTGGGAAGCCGCGCTGAAAGACGCCGGCATTTCGGAAGGTGATGTTGAGAGGACGTGTGGTACCGGGTCAGGCAAGAATTCGATCAAGAATGTCGCCGGCTTGGTCAATGATATCAAGGCGATGGCAAAGTCTGCCAACTATTTCTTTCCGAATGCCCGGACTGTGACCGATGTGGGGGCCGAAGAGGGAAGGGCCGTCAAGATCGACGAAAATGGGAACATGGTTGATTTCGCCATCAATGAGAAGTGCGCAGCAGGCGCCGGCGCTTTTATTGAAGCCATGGGGCGGGCCCTTGAGACGCCGCTCGAGGAGATGGGACCCCTGGCATTGAAATCGGACAAGGAGATACCGATGAACGCCCAGTGCGCCATTTTTGCGGAGTCAGAAGTGGTAGGACTGATACACGCCAAAACTGAAAAACCTGATATCAGCAAGGCCATACATGATGCCATGGCAAGCCGTATCGTCTCCATGATCCGGCGGGTGGGCGTCAATGAAGACGTGGTTATGATCGGGGGCGTGGGCTACAATCCGGGATTTGTTGCGGCCATGAAACGCGAACTGAAGCTTGATAATATTCAGATCCCCGAAGACCCGGAATACGGGGCGGCTGTAGGCGCCGCTGTTGTGGCTAAAGAAGAGGCATAGGGGAAGCAGAGTTCATAGTTGTTTGTTCATCGCAATGTCAGGATGCCTTGTGAAAGGAAGCGTGATGCCTTCCGGGGCTGAACCAATCGCGGATAACAGATAAGCAGTTTTTGTTGGAGGAAATAAAATGGCAGAAGAGAAGAAACAAGAGCTCTGGAGGTGGACAGAGTCCAACTGGAAGAATCCTGATATAGACTGGAAAGATGCCAAATTCATCACAGTGGGTATTGACGTGGGTTCCGTCAGCTCACAGGCGTGCATTATGGCGGACGGGAAGATACATGCCTATGCCAACATGAGAACCGGATCAGACAGCCCCAACAGCGCCCGCAATGCCCTGAATTATGCCTTAGAGGCCACGGATATGCCGGAGGACAGGATGGATTACTGTGTTGGTACCGGTTACGGTCGGGTAAACGTCCCTTTTGCGGACCGGACCATTACCGAAATCGCCTGCCATGCCCGGGGGGCCAATTTTATTTATGGCCCGGAGGTCCGCACTGTCTTAGATGTGGGCGGTCAGGATATCAAGGCGATCCAGTGTGATGAAAAGGGAAGGGTGACGAACTTTTTGATGAATGATAAATGTGCCGCAGGCACAGGGCGGGGCATGGAAGTTTTTTCAGACCTTTTAGGCGTTTCCATCAATGAGGTTGGTGAACGCTCTTTCCAGTATGAGGGTGAAGAACCCGAGGCCGTATCCAGTACTTGCGTGGTCTACGCCAAGTCCGAGGCCACAGGTCTCTTGCGTAAGGGATGGACCACCGAACAGGTTTTAGCGGCATATTGTAAGGCCATGGCAGAGCGAATTTTCTCTCTCGTGGAGAGGGTTGGCGTAAATCCCGAATTTGCCGTGACAGGGGGGATGGCCAAGAACCGTGGCGTAATGGACAGGCTGATGCCTCTCATCAAACTTGAGAGAATGAAAACCGAGTGGGATACCCAGATTGCCGGGGCTGCCGGAGCGGCCCTTTTCGGGTATGCACTCTGCCAGAAAGGGAAGGGAAGGAAGAAATAGAGAGGTGATTTAATGTTAGCCAATTACGGATATAAGGATGCCTCCGGCGATTTTTTCATTACCA
>JAFDAP010000572.1 GCA_019313765.1 Deltaproteobacteria bacterium
CTCAATCAAGAGGTCTTCGGGCAGGTCTAATGTCGTCCTCATGATTTCACCTCCATATGCACAAACTAATTGTTCTATGCATATAATGTCAACCATTTTCCGGCTTGTTTTTTCAAGGATTAGAATATTAATTCTCGCTTTCTTTCTCCGGGCCTCGAAAAAACATTTTGCCGGCCTTGTCAAACCCGGGATCATACAAGTGATGCAAAAAAATCTGTGGCGGGTTGCGAGTAAATTCCTTCCTTATCTACATATTCTTTCCCATGCCCCAGAAATATCTGGGTTGCCCTTGCTTTCGGAAATCGCTGTTTGAGATACCTCATTGCGATATTTTTGCCTCTATGGGATTTTTTACACTCAATAAAATGAATCGGATGCCCTTCCTCTGTTATTACAAAATCGACCTCCCTTTTATCGATGTCCCTGAAATACTTCAGTTCCATATCACAGCCCTCTGTATCTTCCTTAAAATGGCACCACTTTAAGAGATGACATGCTGTCAAATTCTCGAACCGGACCCCAGTCTCTTTTACCACTGTCCAATCCATATGATAATGTTTTGCCTCTTTTTTCACGGCTCTGATTTTTGGCGCACCGAAAGGATATATCCTAAAGATCATATAAAGGTTTTCCAAAATCATCAGCCATCGGGCAGCGGTCTTATGGGATACCTGCAAATCCTCGCGAAGGGCGTTTATGGAGAGGGGTGAGCCGACAAGATCCGGTAGTCTTAAAACCATATGTTCTATCATTGCGATATCTTTTACACGCTCAAGATCCTGGAGATCTTCCCGGATTAAACGGGTGCGGTATTCCCTGCTCCACCTTTTGGTCTCTTTTTCAGACCCTAAAAGGAAAGGCTCTGGGAAACCGCCATAATGGAGTAAGTGTTCCAGATCGGAGAGAGTGTGTGTTTTAAGCTCGGCCAATGAGAGGGGATGGAGCCGGTGAAAATGGTACCTACCCTGTAAAGAATCACCACCATGCCTGTAGTGGTCCAGTTTTGCGCTCCCTGTAACAAGTATGTGCAACTCTGTGCCTCGCTTGTCATACAGACCTTTTACAACCTGTCGCCATCTGGAATATTTATGGATTTCATCAAGGGCCAGCAGTCCTTTTCCTCCAGGAAAATGTTCCTGGATGATTCTTTCCCTGTCTTCCGCTGTATCCCAGTTCATATACCATTTTTTGACTGAACCCCCTGACTTCTCAATAAGATCCTTTGCCAGGGTTGTTTTTCCCACCTGTCTGGAACCGGCGACAAAAACCATTTTTCGGCTCAGATCCTTTTTAACTGCTTCCTCATTATATCTCGGGATTATCTCTTTCATTTTTACCTTAAGGTTAAAACACTCGCGACTATTTTTACCTTTCAGCAAATTTACTCGCAAAATGGCGCCTTGTCAACTCCAAAATTATCCTTAACGGGTTACAAATACAATAAGCTGACAAATCTACTAAACTCTAACCCGGGCAAACCGGTCAAAGTGCAACGGAGATCCCGTCTTCAGTGAAACTGATGCGGGGAACCGAAAAGGTCTCGCGCAATAAAGGGGCTGGGGCCTGCCCTTGACAGAAGACAAATTGACCCGAAGTTCCTTAAGAATTTTTCTTAGCGGCTTGTTCGTTTTCGCCTCCGCTGAGAACATCTGATACACCTTCGCTACAGCAGAATAGCTGAGTCCTCCAAATTGTCCGATTTGTTTGTTGCTCATACCGGTCAGTTTCTTCATCAAGTAGATCGCAATATTTCTGTTTTCCCCACCTTTTCGCAGAAAATCCTCGCGGGAGACTTTCAGATGAGAACAAATGGCGGCGATAGGACACTGTTACGAAAAGTTCGCCCTCTGTTTTGTGGGGAAGCGGGATGCTGGTGAATCGTGAGTTTCAAGGAGGTGTTCGGAAATATAGCCAAAGATATTTGAAATTTCCAAAAAACGTGTCTGGTTAGCCAGTGAAACAACGTATTTTCAGGCGGTTAGTGCCTCAATAACCGCCTCGGGTTTTTCAGCCGCTATCTTGAGCAAAGCACGAGCAGGCCCGCCAGGTCTACGCCGACCCTGTTCCCAATTCTGAA
>JAFDAP010000573.1 GCA_019313765.1 Deltaproteobacteria bacterium
CGGGTACATTTCCTTTATTAGCGTTTAACACAGAATATTCAGGAGTGTCAACCAGTTGCGCTAAGGCCTGCGAAACCTTATTCCTTGACAGTACAAAAAGCGTTTTGTATAGAGTCCTTAGACAATTTTATAGGCTTAAAGTGGGCACTCTTAAAAGTGTTCCTTTTTCATTCGCTTATACTTAGGAGGCTGTCCGAGAATGGCTTCGTAGCGAGATCGAGCGAAAGTTTTGAGGGCAAGTCGAAGATCCCGGACTTTGAGCGGGGGCGACAAGGCCAAAACGGCCGTAGGCGTCGCAGTAGCCTACGTTGAGGACGTTTTGGGCTTGACAAAGCAGCCATCAGAATTTGCAGCCGATCGCAGTCGAAGTCTATTCTCGGACAGCCTCCTATGAACTCTGGAGGAATCCTTATAATGCAAGCCCTTAAGCATTCTTTGATATTGTTGATTGGCCTCACTCTGTTTTTTATTGCTTCACCCGTTTCAGCCGGTCACGGCGCCAAGGGAGGCCCCCCCAAACCGGTCATTCCGG
This sequence comes from Deltaproteobacteria bacterium, assembly GCA_019313765.1. GTDB lineage: Bacteria > Desulfobacterota > DSM-4660 > Desulfatiglandales > Desulfatiglandaceae > JAIOSR01. The sequence goes on from JAFDAP010000573.1 coordinate 533, forward strand.
GCGGTGATACCATCAATATTTCCGGCATCATCCTTGATACCCATAAAGAAGCCATTGATGAAGCTGAAGTGCTGGTCCTGGTCAACGGCAAAGAGGTTGACCGTGTGGTAACGGCCCATAACGGCAAATATGTATCACGTTTTCAAATGGAGAAAGATAAAATTCAATCCGCCACTATCCATATAGAAATACACAAGACCAGCTTCAAGTCCCAGTCCCTTGAATTCAAGGGCTCTGAACTGGCACAAAAGCATGATCATTTTTACATCAGTGAAGACATCACCATGCCCCGGGTCTTAGGCCCGGCCTTCTGGATATCCACTATTGTCTTTATATTGGCTTATGTCCTCATTGCCTTTGAACTGCTCCACAGGACCGTGGCGGCAATGTTGGGCGCTGCCCTTATGCTTGTAATTTCATATACCATCGGAACCATCCTGCCAGAGTACCACATCTACTCCTTTGAAAGGGCCATCAGTTCCATAGATATGAATGTGGTCTTTTTGCTCATGGGCATGATGATCATCGTGGGGGTTTTAAAGCATACAGGCGTTTTCCAGTGGTGCGCCTATGTCTCATATAAACTGGCAAAGGGAAAGGTCTTTCTCTTAGTCGTTTATCTCATGATATTTACGGCCGTTTCCTCGGCATTTTTAGATAATGTCACCACCATGCTTCTCTTGACAGGCGTGGCCATTGAAATTTCCATTTCCCTGTCCCTTAATCCTTTAGTCCTCCTGGTTCCACTGGTCCTTGCCTCCAATGTTGGGGGCACGGCCACCCTCATCGGCGACCCTCCCAATATCATGATCGGGTCCTATGCCGGCCTGACCTTTATGGACTTCGTGGTCGCCCTTGCCCTGGTCTGCGGGGTTGCCATGATAGCCCTTGTTATCTTCACCAAATTAGTATGGGGAAAGGCATACGCGGCTGCAAAGGTCGAAAATGTGGCCGAATATATAGCGGAATTGAAAGAGAAATATCCCATAACAGATCCGACGCTTCTCGCCTACGGATTAGCTGTTTTGGGATTTGTGGTATTCCTGTTCCTCAGTCACGGTTACTGGCACATGGAAGTAAGCGTGGCCGCATTAATGGGCGCATCCATTCTCTTTACCGTTGCCATTTTGACGAGAAAGGTTAATCTGCTCGAATTGATCGAAAAGGATATTGAATGGCCTACCTTGATGTTCTTTATCTTTCTCTTCATGCTTGTGGGAGCCGTGGAATCGAGTGGGCTTCTGGCCGTGGTTGCGGACTGGATCCTGGATCTCTCCGCAGGCAATTTTGTGATCGCGTGCAGCCTGATCATCTGGGTGGCCGCCATCATGTCCGCGTTTGTGGACAACATCCCCTTCACCGCCACCATGCTGCCCATTGTGGCCTATCTCAGCACTGTGATTCCCGGCTCTGAAAACACCCTGTGGTGGGCCTTAGCGCTTGGGGCCTGTTTTGGCGGAAACGGGACCATTATCGGGGCCTCTGCAAACGTGGTGACCATGGGTATTGCGGAATCTCGCGGCTACCGGATC
>JAFDAP010000026.1 GCA_019313765.1 Deltaproteobacteria bacterium
GCGGCAGGGGCGGACTTTATACAGACCCAGTGTATTTACAACATGGAAAGATTCAGGGAATTCATGAAAAGGGCCGTAGACATGGGTCTTCACGAAAAATGCTACATCCTTGCCGGCGTAACCCCCATGAAAAGCGTTGGTATGGCCCGGTATATGGCCAAGGCAGTACCGGGTATGGATGTCCCAAATCCCCTCGTCAAACGTTTAAAGGGGGCCGGAAAGGGCAAGGTTGCAGAAGAAGGCATCAAATTCGCGTTAGAGCAGATCGAAGAATTCAAGGAGATGGAGGGCATTGCAGGCGTACATCTCATGGCCATTGAATGGGAACACAAGGTGCCCGAAATAGCTGAAAGAGCAGGTGTTCTTCCCAGGCCAAGCGTTTAACAATTTTCAAGAGTATTTTCATATAAGCCCGTAGGATCGAGACAAAGTGATCCTACGGGCTTTTTTTCTTGAATTCTTCATAAGATTAATCATAATATACGCCATTTTGCGGGCAGTCACAGGGAACACAAAACTTCCAGAATCCAACACATTAGATCATCCATGATTATCACGACAAAAAGCGGCCAATCATTTGATACGGAAAAAGACCTGACGGCAGCGGAACGCCATATCCTCCAGAAACTGTTTGCATGGGAAGCCATGGCCGCCAGCCTTGAACAATTCAAAGAAAAGAAGAAGGAAGCTGTTCTTAAAGGATGGAATAACTCCGGTCCTGTTAAAGAAAGCAATGCCTTAAAAGCCATTACCAGGGACATGGCAAAAAAGGTGACAGCTCGACTGGACAGGGAATGAATTTAGGACCCCTGCCCCGAAAAGAGGTGACGGTTTGACAGCAGAGACGCTGAATTCGTCGACACAACAAATACTTGATGAACGGGTACAGATCCTTCGGGGAGACCAGGCCAAAATACCCTTTAATGTGGCTTTCGTGGGTGGCGGTGAGGCCTGTCATAACCTTCTGCGAATCCTCGATAGAGAACGCCTGTCAAGGCTTAAAATGAAAATCTTAGGCGTTGCCGATACCAACCCGGAGGCGCCTGGCCTGGTTTACGCAAAAAAGCTTAATCTGTTTACGACCACCAATTTCCAGGACCTTTATGGCCTGGAAAAACTAAATATCATCTTCGAGCTGACCGGATCAACAGACGTAAGAGAAGCAATTCGAAAGACAAAGCCGCCGGAAATCTCTTTGGTAGGTCACAGGGGGGCCAGGCTTCTGTTCGACCTGGTACAGATAGAGATTGAAAAGACCGAGTTAGACAATAAACGTCAGAAACAGGATGCAAAAGAAAGAAAACATACTCAAATTATACTCGATTCGCTTCCCTACAATCTCATGGTGGTCAACCAGGATATGACGGTCAACATGGTCAACAAGACCTTCCAGAAAAACAAAATGCTCAACCGCGAGGACACACTAAAGAGACATTGCTATGAGGTAAGATATGGCCTTGAGAGACCGTGCGCAGAATACGGGAGGACCTGTTATCTGGAAGAAGTTAAGAAAAACGGAGAGATAATCAGCACCATTCATGAATTCGTTACAGATGGCGGAGAGACATGCTTTGAGGTCATCACGGTATCACCGATATTCGATGAGCACGGCGAAATCATCCAGTTATTAGAGGCATCAAGGGATGTAACTGACAGGATCAAATTAGAACGAGAGGGACAGAAATCTAATGTCTTCTTCCAAAATGTCATTCAGAGTACAGTGGACGGTATCGTTGTGGTGGACACAAAAGGAAACGTGCTGATCTTTAACCAGGGCATGGAAAACCTTACCGGATATACGGCCCGGGAAATCATGGAACATGGACACGTGAGCAGCTTTTACAACATTGATGTGGCCAAGGAAAACATGCGCAAAATGCGAAGCGATCGGTACGGGCCAGAGGGCAAACTCAACCCCACAAGCATGTCCATTATGACCAAGGCGGGCGAAGAGATACCTGTGACATTGTCGGCCTCCATTATCACGATCGACGACAAGGAAATCGGAAGCGTGGGGGTATTCACTGACATGCGGGAAGTGCTCAAGATGCGGAAGGACCTGGAAGAGGCCCATCTCCAATTAGTCCAGTCGGAAAAGATTGCCTCCGTGGGCAGGATGGCCGCCGGTGTGGCCCATGAAATAAATAACCCCCTGGCAGGCATTATGATATACGCTGAACTGCTCAAAGAGGAGCTTAAAGAAGATACACAGCACCTGAATGATGTTCAGGAGGTTATTGACCAGACCCTTCGCTGCAAAAAAATTGTCGCGGAATTGCTCGAATTCAGTAGACAGACCGTGGGTAAGATATCCTCTTTCAGCCTTGAACAAATGATCGAAAAGACACTGAATATCCTGGTCAATCAGGCCATTTTTCAGGATATAGAGGTCATTAAAGATATGGGAACGGACATCCCGGAAATCGCCGGTGATATGGGCCAACTCCAGCAGGTATTTTCCAACCTTTTCAGAAATGCGGCAGATGCAATGGGAGGAAGAGGAAAGCTGAGTATTAATGCGCGATATGATACAGATACAAATCAATTTGAAATCAGGGTGCATGATACAGGACCCGGCATCCCCAAAGAACTCCGGGGTAAGATTTTCGACATATTTTTTACTACCAAACCGGTCGGCAAGGGCACGGGGCTTGGTTTAAGTATCTGCAAAAGAATTTTGGAGCTTCACGGCGGCAATCTTACTGTGGAATGCCCTCCGGATGGAGGGACCACGTTTATTGTAGAGCTTCCTTTAGGATTTGTGGAAAAACCGGAAGAAGAACCCCTTTTTATCTAATTGGATGAATGATGAATGAAAAGACAAAGATTCTCGTTGTGGATGACGAAAGAGTCGTCAGGGATGGATGTCACCGTGTGCTGACCGGCAAGGGATACGAAGTGTTGACCGCCGAAAACGGCCGGCAGGCCCTGGATCTCTTGGCCGGGGAAGTCATAGATATGATCCTTCTCGACCTGAAAATGCCTGTTATGAGCGGAGAAGAGATGCTCGGGATAACCACTGAAAAGTATCCCAATATACCGGTTATCATTATCACCGGCCACGGGACCGTTGACACGGCAGTGGAATGTATGAAAAATGGGGCCTATGACTTCATAACCAAACCCTTCCAGATGGATCAGTTCCTCCTGACCATTACCCGGGCCGCTGAAAAAAGGAAATTAGAGCAAAGGGCCAGGCAGTTTGAAGAAGAAAACATCCGGAATCTTTATGATCTCAATCTTGAAAAAAGCAGGCTTAAGACAATCATAAACCGTATGGCAAACGGGGTCATGGTGACCAATCGCAACCTTGAGGTTGTCCTTCACAACCCGGCTCTTATGCGCCTGGCCGAGATATCAAGTGAAGTGGAAAATCCGGCCCCGGTTACGGAAATTATCGATGATAAGTCTTTAATAAAGACGCTCGAACAGATTCAGAGTGGGGAAATCCCGGATAATGAATCCATATCCCAGGAAATCCAGGTAGGTAAGAACATCCTGCGGGCTATTTCTGCACCCGCCCTCGGGCCAGATAAAAATGTCGCAGGGACCGTAACCGTTCTTGAAGACATTGCCGCATTCAAGCAGCTTGACCAGATGAAATCGGATTTTGTCAATATGGTGGCTCACGAACTCAGGAGCCCCCTCGTATCTATAAGGCAGTTGAACAGCGTTCTCGTTGAGGGACTGGCAGGCCCACTTGAGGAAAAGCAGCAGGACTTTGTAAACAGGGGCATGAACAAGATTGACGGCCTCTTAGAGCTTATTAACGACCTTCTCGATGTGGCCAAAATAGAGGCAGGCAAATATGTCCAGCGCCAGGTTCCCACCGATATCGGAAAGATAATCGAAGAGACCGTGGCCCTGATGGAGGAGAGGGCTAAAGAAAAGGGCATCGACCTCACCTACTCCTGCAATGATCTCAAGCCTGTTCAGGCCGACCCCAAAAATATCGAAGAAATATTTAATAACCTGATCAGCAATGCCATTAACTATTCACCCGAAGGAGGCCGGGTGACAGTCACTGCACAAGGCTTTGGCGAAAATATGGAAATAAGGGTGGAGGATACGGGCGTGGGGATCTCGCCCGAAGAACTGCCTAAAATCTTTGATAAGTTTTATCGCGTCAAGCATCCCAAGACACGGGAGGTTGTGGGCACAGGACTGGGTCTCGCCATTGTCAAAGGGGTTGTTGAGGCCCATCACGGCACCATTGATGTAGAAAGTGTCGTGGATAAAGGTACCACATTCAGGATTCTTTTGCCCGTCATAACGCAGTAGTAGAAATCGTGAATCGTTCTTCATTGACAGAGGACGTTCTTTTATCATATTAAACCACCTAAGATTCAGGATCTAAAGATTTTGCCATTTCCAATGCTGTTAACAAGTCATCCCACTGAGACCTTTCAAAAACGTTTCCCGCTGAGGCGGGATTCAAGGTTAAGCCTCCGGCCTGTAGGGCCTACGGCCCGGAGGGGAAAGCGGGAGTTTTGAAAAGGTCTCACACTGACCGTGGAGGATCATGCAATGCCGTTACTTCACAAGATTGAATCAGGTGAATTTGTCGTATTGGGAGAATTCGAACCGCCAAAAGGCGCAGATTTCTCTCGACTTCTGGAAAATGCCAACCAGGTCAAAGGTCGTCTCGACTCCTTAGTGGTTCCTGAAATGGCCAATGCAGTGATGAAGGCAGGTTCATTGGGCGGATGCGCATTTCTGCAAACACACGGTTTTCGCACCATCTTTCAGATCTGCTGCAGGGATAGAAACCGCCTGGCCCTTCAGGCTGATATCCTTTCTGCATGGGCCTTGGGCATAACCGACATCATGGCCGTTCCCGGAGAGGACATAAGGTATGGGGACCATCCCCAGGCCAGAGATGTATATGATTTGGACCTTATACAACTCCTTGAAATCCTGCAAAAATTTCAAACGGGCAAGGACATGGTCGGGATAGAACTCAAAGGCGCGCCAGTCTTTTGTACCGGGTCAACTATCAATGCAGGGGCCATGGGCGGTGCCCTTGATATAGAGATAGAAAACCTGAAAAAAATGACCGAGCTTGGGGTCCGGTTCGTCATTACCTCCCCTGTTTTTGATCTTCACCGCTTTCAGCAATTTATTAAACGGATAGATACCGCAAAGGTCGCTGTTATACCTACGGTACTGCTCTTGAAATCAGCAGGCATGGCCCGGTATATCGACCGGAACATCAAGAACATAACTATTCCCAAGGAAATGATCAGGGGCATCCAAAAGGCCCCGGACAAATTAAAACAGTGTATTCAAATTGCAGCGGAACTAATTGGTCACTTTAAAGAAATGGGTATGGCAGGCGTTATGATTTCAACTGTGGGATGGGAGGATAAGCTCCCGCAGGTCCTGGATACCGCCAGGCTTTAAAAAGGAAACAAAAAATGACAGATAATAATACCAGTCGATTGTCAGGATCAGTAATGATTGTGGGTAGTGGTATTGCCGGAATGCAGTCCGCCCTGGATCTGGCCAATTCCGGTTATTATGTCTATCTCGTTGAGAAATCATCTGCCATAGGCGGGCTGATGTCTCAATTAGACAAGACATTCCCCACCAATGACTGCGCAATGTGAGTGATCTCACCTAAACTGGTCGAGGTCGGCCGGCACCTGAACATCGAACTTCTTACAACAGCGGAACTCCGTGAACTCCAGGGGGAAGAAGGTCATTTCAAGGCCCGAATCATCCAACACCCCCGTTATATAGACCTTTCTAAATGCACAAGTTGCGGAGAATGCGTCAAGGTATGCCCGATAGAATTGGAAAATGAATATGATGAGGCCCTCTCCACCAGGCGGGCTGTATACAAAAGGTATCCCCAGGCCATCCCCGGCGCCTATGCAATTACCAAGACAGGTACGGCTCCCTGTAAGGCCACCTGCCCTGCCCACGTCAGTATTCAGGGCTACATTGCCTTGATAAGAGAGGGAAAATACAGGGAAGCACTCGAACTTTTCAAAGAAGCCCACCCCTTTCCTTCCATATGCGGGCGGGTCTGTCATCATCCCTGTGAAGGGGTCTGTAGCAGGGGAGATGTGGAACAACCTTTGGCTATCCAATATCTCCACCGCTTCTTAGGCGATTTTGACCTCTCAGGCGAAAGCCCGTATGTACCTGATGTAAAAACAGAGAGGGAAGAAAGAATAGCAATTATCGGATCAGGTCCCGCAGGCCTTTCTGCCGCCTATTTTCTGGCGTGGAAAGGTTACAAGGCCACTGTCTTTGAAAAACTCCCCGTAGCCGGCGGAATGATGGCCGTGGGCATACCCGCTTATCGCCTGCCACGGGATGTCCTGGCAGCCGAAATCAAAATTATTGAAGAAATGGGCATTGAAATCCGCACGGGTGTAACATTTGGAGAGGATGTCACCTTTGGCGGACTAAAGGAAGATGGTTACAGGGCCTTTTTCCTGGCAACAGGTCTTCACCTGAGCCGGGGCCTCAATGTTGAAGGAGAGGACCTGCCGGGGGTCCTGAAGGGCGTGGATTTTCTCAGGCAATCGGCCCTTGGTGAACCAGTATCCATAAGCAGCAAAGTCATTGTCATTGGCGGCGGGAACGTGGCCATTGACGTGGCCCTGACCGCGCTGCGAAAGGGTGCGAAGGAAGTCACCTTGGTGTGTCTCGAAAAACGTGAAGAAATGCCCGCGTGGGAATACGAAATCGAGGATGCACTCGAGGAGGGCGTACGCATCATAAACAGCCTTGGTCCCAAGAGATTCCTTGACAAGGAAGGCAAGCTGACAGGGATCGAGTTCAAGCGCTGCACTGCCGTATTTGATGAGAAAGGCGCCTTTAATCCTCAATACGACGAAAATGACCTCTCCTCCATGGATGCCGATACGATTATCGTGGCCATTGGACAGGCCGCTGACCTTTCCTTTTCAGATTCGGAAGGTGTGGCGGTTACTCCCCGGGGAGGTCTTGAGGCCGATCCTCTCACCCTTAAGACACCGATTGAGGGGGTGTTTGCGGGAGGTGATGTGCTGTACGGGCCTAAGAGTGTGGTGGAAGCGGTCGAATGTGGTAAAGATGCCGCAGAAAGCATTGACCGGTACCTGAACGGTATCGATCTTAGCGAGGGACGGGAAAAGGAATGGAAGTATGAAAAACCGGCCATAGAGGAAGAGTCTTTAATGCCGAGGGTCCCCATGAAGGTACGGCCTGTCAAGGAACGTGAGGGCAATTTTGATGAAATAGCCCTTGGTTTCAGCGAGGAGGAAGCGAAAACAGAGGTAGAGCGTTGTCTCAAGTGCGGCATCTGCTCTGAGTGTTATCAGTGCGTCAAGGCCTGCCTGGCCGAGGCGGTTGACCATGATCAGAAAACAGTAGAGCGGGAGATTGAAGTCGGTTCCGTCATCCTCTGCCCGGGCACCGATGCCTTCGACCCTGAACCTTATGAGGACATCTATCATCACAAAAGTCACCCCAATGTCCTGACAAGCCTGGAATTTGAACGTATCCTGAGCGCAACCGGCCCGACACTTGGACACCTTACGAGGCCTTCGGACAATAAAGAACCGAAAAAGATCGCCTGGCTGCAGTGCGTGGGATCAAGGGACAACAACCGCTGCGGCAACGGGTATTGTTCTTCCATGTGCTGCATGTATGCCATCAAGGAGGCGGTCATTGCCAAGGACCACAGCGAGGACCCCCTGGATACCGCCATATTTTTTATGGATATGCGTACATTCGGCAAAGACTATGAAAAGTACTATAACAGGGCCGAAAATGACCATGGCGTGAGATTTGTACGTTCCAGGGTCCATACAATAGATCCTATTCCCGGTTCGGACAGCCTCATGATCGGCTATTGTGATGAAGAGGGCAAAATTCGGGAGGAAGTCTTTGACATGGTGGTCCTCTCGGTTGGACTTCAGATCAACGATGAAACCATTGAACTTGCCGATAGACTGGGACTGGACCTGAACAAATACAATTTTGCGACTACCCATCCCTTTACCCCGGTCAATACAACAAGGCCCGGCGTATATGCCTGTGGTATCTTTCAAGGGCCTAAAGACATCCCCGGTTCCGTAACAGAGGCCAGCGCAGCGGCATGTGCAGCAGGTCGTGCCTTAGCCGATGCAAGGGGCACTGATACCCGCACCCTGGAAATCCCCGATGAGCTGGACATTTCTGATGAGGATTTGAGGATCGGGGTATTTGTATGTAATTGCGGCATCAATATCGCAGGCGTAGTTGATGTTCCGGCCGTAACCGAATATGCGGCTAACCTGCCTCATGTGGCCCTGGCAGATGAAAACCTGTTCACATGTTCTCAGGATACACAGGAAAGGATAAAAGAGGTCATCAGGGAAAACCGTCTGAACCGAGTTGTGGTGGCCTCGTGCTCCCCCAGGACCCATGAACCGCTGTTCCAGGAGACCCTTCAGGCATGCGGATTAAACAAGTATCTCTTTGAAATGGCCAATATCAGGGACCAGGACTCATGGGTACACGGCGATGACCCTGAGGCGGCAACAACCAAGGCCATGGACCTTGTAAGGATGGCGGTGGCCAGGGCAGCGCTTTTAAAACCCCTTGCAGAAAGAAAGATCAAAATAAACAAACGAGCCCTGGTTATCGGTGGTGGGGTTGCAGGAATGAATACGGCATTGGGCCTGGCCGACCAGGGCTTCGAGGTAGTGATTGTTGAAAAAGAGCCCCAGTTGGGAGGCCTTTCCAGGCAATTGACTACTACCATAGAGGGAGAAGATATTCAGAGATACCTTTTGGAGCTTGTGGAAAGGGTCACAAATCATGACAAAATTCAGGTGCTGGCAGAATCCCTCATTGTCGGGTTTGCCGGATTTAAGGGAAATTTCACCACAGAGGTTATGGTTGGTCCCGGCATGTACGAACGAAAGATCGAGCATGGCGTGATTATCTTAGCCACAGGGGCCAATGAATACAAGCCCAGGGAATATCTCTACGGTGAAGACTACCGCGTCATGACCCAGGTAGACCTGGGAAAAAAGCTCGAGGTGAAGGGAGCAGACGATCTCAATCGTGTCGTAATGATCCAGTGTGTGGGGTCACGAAATGAAGAGCATCCCAACTGCTCCCGTGTCTGCTGTCAGAGTGCCGTAAAAAATGCGCTTCATATTAAGGATCTCAACCCTGACGCGGATGTCTACATCCTGTATCGGGACATGCGCATGTACGGAATGTTGGAGGACTACTACACAGAAGCCAGGCAGTGGGGCATCGTCTTTGTCCGTTACCATAAGGAGAGTCCTCCGACTGTTGAAGCCACGGACGAAGCCCTCATGGTGACTTTTGAGGATCATGTCCTCCAGCGGGACATTCGGGTTCCCGCGAATCTTTTGGCGCTCAGTGCAGGCATGGTCCCGGAAGATACGCAGGAGCTGGCCTCCATACTGAAGCTGCCCAGAAATGAGGACGGGTATTTCATAGAGGCTCATGTAAAACTGCGACCCGTGGATCTGGCAAATGAAGGTGTCTTTTTGTGCGGCACTGCCCATGGTCCGAAGCTCATATCCGAAACTATTTCCCAGGCATTAGCCGCGGCCTCACGGGCCACGACATTTCTTTCCCAGTCAGAGATCACCCTGTCTGCGGTAACCGCGAAGGTAGACGGGGAGAGGTGTGCCGCCTGTCTTATCTGTGTCAGGGCCTGTCCCTACGGGGTGCCCAGGATCAATGAGGAAGGCGCCAGTGAAATTGATGAGGCCCTGTGCCATGGCTGCGGAATATGTGCGGCAGAGTGCCCGGCAAAGGCCATAGAACTTAACTGGTATGAGGATGATCAGATTATCAGCAAAGTGGATGCACTGTTGGAAGGAGTATTATGATGGGAAAATTCGAACCGATCATTATTGCGTTTTGCTGCAACGCCTGAGGATACACTGCCGCGGACCTGGCAGGTTCCATGAGGCTCAATTATCCGGGCACTATCAGGGTCGTAAGGGTCCCCTGCACCGGAAAGGTCGATGTTCTTCACATGCTCAGGGCTTTTGAAAAAGGGGCGGACGGGGTCTACATAGTGGGCTGTCTTGAAGGCGAGTGTCGTTTTGAAAACGGCAACCTGAGGGCCCGCAAAAGGGTGGAACAGGCCAGAGAGATTCTTGATACCATTGGGATCGGTGGTGAGAGGGTGCAGATGTATAACCTTTCGTCCGGTGAAGGGACAAAATTCGCAGAGTTTGCCGTTGAAATGACACAAAAGATAAAAGAGCTTGGACCGAACCCCTTAAAAAAAGCCAGGGAAAAGATGGCGGCATGAATAAATTGAAGATTGACGATTGACGATTGAAAATTGAGGCAGCGTTAAAAAATTTACAGCTCAGCACAAATTAATGCACCAATTGCCCGGATAATTTGCAGATTGACGATTTAAAGGTTTTGCCAGTCTAATTGAAAAAGACTGAGCGAAGCGATTCCGCAAATATTCAATACTCGATATTGATGCACTCGTAAAAAGTCGTCACCCCGGCCCGTCCCCCGCAATGCTATGGAGGGTGGACGAAAGCCGGGGTCCAGGTCAGTCATAAATTCATGAAAACACTGGATTCCGGCTTGGCCGTCATCCCGGACCCCGATCCGGGACGGAATGACGGAAAAGAGAATTTTTCGACTTTTTACGAGGTTGTCAATATCCAATTGAAGCGATAATCGACAGGAGGATATATCACATGATTGTTGCAGAGAAAAAACCAATGG
>JAFDAP010000027.1 GCA_019313765.1 Deltaproteobacteria bacterium
GGGGGAACCGTAACCACGCTTGGGGCCATGCTTCACAGGATTTCTGTGGAAGATGTCACTCCGGACAGGATCACCGGGATGACACTGACAAGGGCGCAAATCGAAGCGCTTTTTGATAGGCTGAGAAACCTGAATTTAGAGGAAAGATTCGATTTGCCCGGTTTAGATCCGGGAAGGGCGGGGGTAATTTTAGCAGGATCCCTGATTGTCATAAGAATCCTGCATTTTTTTAAATCGGTTCAGTTGACGGTCAGCATGTCAGACCTTCTGGAAGGCATTTTACTAACTTGTTTTAGGGGAGAGGAAAATGAATATGAATGATGTTCCATACGGCTTTACATTTGATGATCTCATTCTGGTCCCGGGCCATTCTCATGTCTTGCCGGGCGAAGTGGATGTAAAAACAAGGTTGTCGCGGAATATTACCCTGAACATTCCCATCGTAAGTGCGGCCATGGACACCGTGACCGAAGCCCAGACCGCCATTACCATTGCGAGACAGGGGGGGTTGGGGTTTATCCACAAGAATATGAGCGTTGAACGGCAGTCACTTGAAGTGGAAAAGGTAAAAAAATCTGAAAGTGGAATGATTGTTGATCCCATTACCATAGAGCCGGATCGTAAGATCCATGAGGTCATGGAGATCATGGAAAAATACAGGATTTCCGGCGTGCCCGTGGTAAAAGCGGGCAATCTGGTGGGGATTATTACCAACCGGGATCTCAGGTTTGAAACCAACCTGGATCAAAAGGTGGAAGCCGTGATGACCAAGGAGGATCTCGCCACGGCACAAGTGGGCATAACCTTAGAGGAATCCAAGGCCATCCTTCATAAAAGACGCATAGAGAAGCTTCTGGTGGTTGACGAGAAGGGGAAACTGCAGGGGCTTATCACGATCAAGGATATTGAAAAAATAAAAAAATACCCCGATTCATGCAAGGATGGACTGGGCCGGTTGAGAGTGGGCGCGGCCGTTGGTATTGGGCCGGATACGGAGGACAGGATCGCCGGTCTTATTGCCGCCAATGTGGACGTGGTGGTTGTAGATACGGCACACGGCCACTCAGAGAGAGTGCTCCAGACCGTAAGAGACATGAAAAAGAAATTTCCGGATCTGGAGCTGATTGCAGGAAACGTGGCCACGGCCGAAGGGGCAAAGGCGCTCATTGAAACGGGTGTGGATGGGGTGAAGGTGGGTGTGGGCCCCGGGTCCATATGCACGACAAGGGTCGTTGCGGGAGTTGGTGTACCCCAGATGACGGCCATTATGGGCTGTGCCGACGAAGCTAAGAAACAGGGGGTTCCCATTGTGGCGGACGGGGGAATCAAGTTTTCCGGGGATATCACAAAGGCATTGGCCGGAGGGGCGGACACGGTCATGATCGGCGGCCTGTTTGCAGGCACTGAGGAGAGCCCGGGCGAGACAATCCTGTTTCAAGGCAGGACCTACAAGGTCTACAGGGGTATGGGTTCCTTGGAGGCCATGAAGGAAGGGAGCAGGGACCGGTATTTTCAGGAAGAAGCTGATATGGAGAAGAAACTGGTGCCCGAAGGGATAGTGGGCAGGGTCCCATATCGCGGTTCTTTAGCGGATAATGTTTACCAGCTTGTGGGTGGATTGAGATCCGGCATGGGCTACATAGGATGTGCGGATATCAAGACGCTTCAAACCGAGGCCAGGTTCGCTCAGATTACTCCTGCGGGCCTCAGAGAGAGTCATGTCCATGACGTGATAATTACAAAGGAGGCCCCCAACTACCGGCTGGAGTAAGGACATAGTATTAAGAACCTTTAGACAGGATTACAGGATAAACAAGATTTATTATTTCTTCATCCCGTATATCCTTCAATAAATCCTGTGTTACTCCAATTGCGCGAAAAATTGTCTTATATTTCGGGAGTTCTTGACTAAAAAAATGTCATGTTCTTCGTCATTCCCGCCAGTCCCCCGCAATGCTATGGAGGGTGGACGAATGCGGGAATCCATGAATGCCTGAACATGTCGCACCTTCGATGCGAACTTGTAGCGCAGAGCTTTAGCTCTGCCGATATAATGCAGGCCTGAAGCCCTGTGCTGCTCATGGTAATTTGTTTAAAACAGGATATGTGTTTTGATTTACAAGATAAATTAAACTCCCGCTGTAAGCGGGATTAAGCCTGTCAGAAATAAGCAGTTGGACTTGTGCGTAACACGGAGCCGAACAGTGGCAAGTAACCTTTACAAACAAAAAGTGCTAATTCTGGATTTTGGTTCTCAGTATACCCAGCTTATTGCAAGGCGGGTTCGGGAGACCAGGGTCTACTGCGAGATTCATCCCTTCAATTTAAGGCTTGAAAAAATAAGGGCCTTTTCACCAAAGGGGATTATCCTTTCGGGCGGGCCTTCCAGCATATATGACAAAGACGCTCCCTTAGCAGATAAGCGGATCCTTGATCTGAAAGTGCCGATTTTGGGTATCTGTTACGGCATGCAGTTCCTCACCCACCTGTTTGGCGGTGTGGTTGCAAAGTCCGCGGATCGTGAATACGGGAATGCAATTATAACGATTAAAGATGACAAAGACCTGTTTCATGGGCTTGAAAAAGCGGACGGGCAGACTGTGTGGATGAGCCATGGCGACCGCATCGATCGAATGCCCGAGGGATTTGAGGCCCTGGCGGGCAGCAGCAACAGCCCGGTTGCAGCCATGGCCGATAAATCGAGAAGGCATTTCGGGGTCCAGTTTCATCCGGAGGTGGCCCACACGCCGGAAGGCCCCAGGATTCTCAAAAATTTTCTTTTCAGGATATGCGGATGCGAGCCTTCCTGGACCATGAGTTCATTTGTCCGCCGGACCATAAAGAAACTGAGGGAAAAGGTCGGAGATGACAGGGTGATCTGCGGGCTCTCGGGAGGGGTGGATTCTTCCGTCACCGCGGTCCTGCTGCACAGGGCAATCGGGAAGAAGCTGTCTTGTATACTTGTGGATAACGGCCTCATGAGAAGGGGGGAGGCCCGGGAGGTAATGGAGCTGTTCCAGGGATACTACGGAATGGACCTGCACTTAGTGGATGAGTCCGAACATTTCTTGGAACAACTCAAGGGCGTTGAAGATCCCGAGGAAAAAAGAAAAATCATCGGCAGGGAGTTCATAAGGGTTTTTGAAAAAAAGGCTAAGGAATTGGGAAAGGCAAAATACTTAGCACAGGGGACCCTTTATCCTGATGTTATTGAGAGTGTCTCCTTTAAGGGGCCTTCCGCTACCATCAAAAGCCACCACAATGTGGGAGGACTGCCCGATGTGATGAAATTGAAGCTCATTGAACCGCTTCGGGAGCTTTTTAAGGATGAAGGTCGCCAGGTGGGCCTGGAGCTTGACCTTCCCAAAGAAATGGTGATGCGCCAGCCTTTTCCGGGACCGGGCCTGGCAGTAAGGATATTAGGCGAGGTGACACGTGAACGTATCGAAATACTGAGGTCCGCGGATGTCATTGTCCTGGAAGAGATCAGGAAGGCGGGTCTGTATGAAAAGGTCTGGCAGTCCTTTGCCGTTCTTTTGCCCGTGAGAACCGTGGGTGTCATGGGTGATGAGAGGACCTATGAAAACGTTATTGCAGTCCGGGTAGTGGACAGCCTCGATGCCATGACGGCAGACTGGTCGCGGATTCCCTACGAGGTGATGGCAAGTATTTCCAGCAGGATCATCAACAGCGTAAAAGGCGTGAACAGGGTTGTTTACGATATTTCGTCAAAGCCGCCCAGTACCATTGAGTGGGAATAATTGGAAACCCCAATATTTGTAACACTTGAGCCTTTCGAAAAAGATACTGACAGGATAACAGGATAGACACGATTTTGTTTTAAGTGCATAAACAAGGTTAAGTCGCATTATTAAAATCCAGTAAATCACAAAAAAATCATAACCAGAACACTCTCACTGTAGACGGCAGAGTCTTCTCCATTCTCACAGTCAAAGGAGATAGATTAATCCCGGATTTATATGTAGATTAACAGGATAAGTTTAGACAATTTAAATCCTGAATATCCCGTTAATCCTGTCAAAAAAGTCAGTTACAATCAACCAAGGAGGAGTTAATGGACAAGCCCATTGAAAACTACTGGCAGAAGCGCCTGGCCGATGTCAAGAATGCTTTGGAAGGGAATAACTTCGAGGTTTTTTTGGCGAATACGGCAGTTGATGCAAGAGACATCGTGCAAAAGGAAATTATTCCCAAAATTGAGGTGAAGAGCGTCTCGTGGGGCGGTTCAATGACGTTTATGGCTACCGGCCTGTATGAGGCCATAAAAGACAATCCGGACCTGGAGGTACTTGATACGTTTGACAAGAGCATTACGGGTGACAAAAATCTGGAGCTGCGCAGAAGGTCACTCTTAGTGGACCTGTTCATTACCGGGACAAATGCAGTCACGGAAACCGGTACCCTTGTTAACCTCGATATGATAGGCAACCGCGTCGCAGGCATTACCTTTGGCCCAAAATTCGTTGTAATTCTGGTTGGCCGAAACAAGATTGTCCCCGAGCTCGATGATGCCATGTTCCGTATTAAAAACTATGCAGCGCCCGTGAACGCCATGCGCTTAGACAAGAAAACCCCCTGCGCGGAGACCTCCTTTTGCCAGGAATGCAACACGCCGGAGCGCATCTGTAACTCCTGGGCCATTACCGAGAAGTCGTTTCCCAAGGGAAGGATCAAGGTCGTCCTGATAAACGAGGACATGGGTTTGTAGAGGAGGGGTGAAAAGGGAGGTCGTCAATCTTCCAGGGCTTCAAGGAGTTTTTCAGCTATTTCCACGTACTCGGGACCGAAGTTTCTTGCAATATATGCCTTGCCTCCCTTCGATTTCATGGTAATGGCAAGGATATTTCTGAGTATCTGCCTTTCTTTTTTGTTAATCATCATCAAGGCTCCAGTCTTATCACTTAAGCCTAATTGTATTCCTTCTCCGCTTCCCATTTTAGAGTTCTCCCGAGCAGGGTCTATACAGATTTTCGTGAACACTATAATGCCAATTATTCGCAAAGAGATATTTGAATATTAGCAGAATCCTCTCAGGTTTTGAAACAATTTTTTGTTCTTGTTTGATAACCTCGTAAAAAGTCTCGAAATCGTCATGCCGGACTTGATCCCCGCTGATCACGGGATCTGCGACCGGCATCCAGAACGCATTGAATTTACTGGATTCCGGCTTTCGCCGGAATGACGGAAAAGAGAACTTTTCGACTTTTTACGGGTCCATCTTGTTTGATAACCTCGCAAAAAACCGCTGCGCGCATTTTTACTTGGCGTAAACCCCACTCTGAAGGATCGCGTCTTACAGCCCCTGCCGTTTATACTCTTGGGCCAGGCTGGCGTAGAGAGCGGAGCCTTGCTTTAACCGGGTGAGTTCTTCAGAAGATATTCGGCTCTTTACCCGGGCCGGTGATCCCATTGCCAGGGAGTTGTCCGGTATTTTTGTGCCCGGCGTAACAACAGATCCGGCGCCGATGACGCAGGCGTCCCCGATCTCTGAGTCATCGAGAATCGTTGCGTTATTGCCGACGAGCACACTATTGCCTATACTCCGGCCATGGACCACTGCCCCGTGACCGATAATGACGTCATTGCCAATAGTGACATCGGTCCCCGCGTGCACCACACAGTTGTCTTCAAGACTGGTATTTTGTCCGATTTCTATTTTCCCAAAATCCCCCCTGACTACCGCTCCCGGCCATATACTCGTGTTTTCGCCGATTTCAACATCACCGACAATATAGGCCGCTTCGCTTACAAATGCGGATGGTGCTATTTTTGGGGCCTTTCCGCGGAAATCCCTTATCATCTTCTGCCTCCTTAGAGTTAGGGCTTACGCAAAAATAACTTTACATTTTTGCATCCCATCTTCAGGCCATCTTTAGCCGCTCGTAAATCGCAAAATCCTCGCAATAGTAGTACTATTCCTCTGGTTTTGCTCAATCGGAGCAGCCAAATATGACCCAAATTCGGGCGCCAATTCTGCCAAGTTATTCTTGCGCAAGCCCTTAAGCGTGATTTTAACAGAGCCTTATTGGATTTTCAGTATAATTGCTCACTGAACCATGATATGTTAGCCAGCAAAACTCCTGGAGTTTTATAAACACTATAAAGAGAAAAGTGCAAGGGTCTTTAATTTTGCAGGGCGTAGAAAGGATTCCAGATGTCTCCGCATGAAGAGCGCTCTTACAGGAACAAAGTCAGTACCAGTGATATGGCCTCTTTTCACGTGGCAGTGAAAGAAACCGATCTATGGGTCAGCGCGGACAGGAATCTGGAAAAAGAGACCACGGACCTGGTGTTTGAATGCCGGAAGCAGTTAGAAACGTATATCAGTATACACCCGGAATTGGCAACAACTCTGTTGCCCTATGGGCAGGATCCGTATGCGCCTCCCATGATAAGAGAGATGATTGATGTCACCAAAGGCCTTGGCGTCGGCCCCATGGCCTCTGTTGCCGGCGCCATTGCCCAGTACGTTGGCAGGGGGCTTATGCGGATCACGGATCAGGTGATCGTAGAGAATGGTGGTGACATTTTTCTCAAGGCCAACAGACCGGTCACGGTCTCAATTTTTGCAGGGGACTCACTGTTAAGTGAAAAATTCGGCCTTTTGATTTCCGAGAGACAAATGCCGTTAGGGGTGTGTTCTTCGTCTGCAAGGGTGGGTCATTCCCTGAGCATGGGGATCGCCGATGTTGTCTGTATCCTTTCGCCTTCAGCGGCATTGGCGGACGGCGCTGCCACTGCCCTTGGGAACAGGATTATGGCAAAAAAGGATATTAAAAAGATTGCAGGCCGGGCAAATCGGATAGAGGGAATCTTGGGTGGTGTGACTATCGTGGAGGACAGTATGGCCACGTGGGGAGATGTTGAGCTGGTTGAGCTGTGAGGGATTTGTTAAAAGGATCACAGGTCATACAGCTTTTCATCCACCCGGGGGGTACTGTATCTTGCGGTTTTCATGGTCTTTTTCTTCAAGGTAAACGGATCTTCGCCCTCGAGGATGTCTCCCATCTCCTGTTCAACCGTTTCGGGATCTTCTCCGGCCTCCATTCTGTTTAAGGCCTCTTCCATGCCCGGACCCAGGTCCAATCCGGTCATGTCCGTCAATTTTCGCATCAGGTTGGCGGCCTGCTTAGGATCATCTTCGTCCATATGTTCGGCCTCTTTTGCAAGGACATTCATTGCCGATTCCATCTTGCTCTCGTCCATATCGGGAAGCGACATATCCTCTTCCTCCCCTCGATTTTTGGAAACGGAAAATATAGACATACGCCTGTCCAATTTGGTCTTCCGGCATCTGGGGCACATGGGTCTCTTATCGGTATTCACCGATTTGGAGAAAAAATTGAAGATCATGTGGCATTTCCGGCAATATAATTCGTAGATGGGCATTGGTCTCGCCTCAAAATTTACACATTATTTTCGCTTATTCCGATGGACTTGAGCACTTCATCAAGTTGCGGAAGGGTGATCTGTTCATTTTCCAACAATATTTTGCCGATGAGTCGGTGTGTTCCGATGGAAAGATCCTCTGCCACTTGAATTGTAAGTGCCTCGATAACCTGGTCCGACGTGATAAATCCTTTCTCCACTGCCGCAATTCCAAATCGCTTTTCAAGGTGTTCTATATCCATTTTTTAGCCTATGATTATGTTTTTGCTAAAAATAAATAATAAATAACCCGAACAGTCTGGAAAAATACCACAAAGATTATTTTAGTCAAGGATTTTGGGGCCTTTAATCCTCTCTTAATTGTGGCGGTAAGACAGGGCATTTAGAAACCCGCAAGATTATGCCTTGTCTTTTTAAATGAAATTGGTATACTCCAGATCGAAAATTTCAATATATTGGAGAAAAATATCCCGGTATGAAAATGAAGATAGGAGTCATCTCGGATACACACCTTGGCCGAGTGACCAGGGAGTTTGAACAAATCTACGACAGGTATCTGTCCGATAAAGACCTCATTTTGCATGCCGGGGACATTACATCTACCGTAATTGTCGATTTCCTGAGCAGGAAGGATTTTCACGGGGTTTACGGAAACATGGACCCCTATGATGTTCGGGATATGCTTCCAGATAAAAAGGTTATAGAACTGGGACCTTATCGGTTGGGCCTTATCCACGGAGGTGGGCCTTCAGCCGGGCTTGAGGGCCGTGTCTGGTCCGAATTTCAAAACGTGGACGTCATTGTATACGGTCATTCGCACAAGGCTGTAAATCATGTAAGAGAGGGTGTCCTTGTATTTAATCCGGGCACTGCTAGCGGTTTCAGTTCTTCGGGCATACACAGTATCGGGATTTTGGAACTGGGTGATACGATTCAAGGTGAAATTGTCACATTGTGAGTGAGCCGATTTAAAGAGGCGTCAGGTATGAAGGTAATGTGGGCACCGTGGAGAATGGAATATATCCTTTCGGACCAGAAAGGCGGGGAATGTATTTTCCAAACGGGAGACGATCGAAGCGGGGATGTTGAGAGATTAATTTTGTATGTAGGACCCCTTACCATGGTTATGATGAATCGCTATCCCTATATCAACGGACACCTGTTAGTGGCGCCCATAAGGCATGTGCCGGGTTTGGAGGACCTGACGAAAGAAGAGACCCTGGACCTTTTAGTCATGGTTCGCAAGTCCATAGGGGTTCTTAAGAAAGTAATGAGTCCGGAAGGTTTTAATGTGGGATTGAATCTTGGCAGGGTTGCGGGGGCAGGTTTGGAGGAACATATGCACTTTCATATTGTTCCTCGCTGGAGCGGTGATACCAATTGCATGACCGTCTTCGGGGAAGTAAGGGTGATTCCTGAGCACATTATGGAGACATATCACAAGCTCCTGCCGCATTTTCAAGAGCTTAAATCGGGTTATGGAGGTGACTGATGAATCATTTAAGAATGATCGTTGTGATTTTGTTTATGCTGCTTGTGATTATTGTGGCCGTTCAGAACTACCAGGCCTTTTCAAACACTGTAACATTTAAGATAAACCTCATCTTTCTCAAGTGGGAAAGCTCTGCCATGTCCATGTATTTTGTGGCCGTTATCACTTTTCTCGTTGGCGTTCTCTCTGCCGGAATTTACGGAATTACCGAGCGTTTCCGCTTGAAGAAACAGATCAAAAACCTGACGAGGGACGCAAAGGAAAAAGACAAGGAGCTTAATTCTCTCAGGAATTTGCCCGTTACGGGCGAAGAAATGGTCTCGAATCATACCCCTGACTCGTAATGAAGGATTCCTAATGAGACAGTACAGTTCCGGAAGGCCGTTCGAAAGTACGATTTAAAATCTTTTCGGACGGTCTTAGGGGTGTGGCCATTCATTAAGAGGAGATATTCCGTGTGGGAATCGCTTTTAAAATGGGGCCTTGAACCTGTAAACCAGCAGTTTTTGTTGGGTGTTATTATTGCCTTCGGGATTGGTATAATCATCGGGAGATGGGTACGCCGTACAAGGGCGAATAAGGACGGATCAACAGTCGGTAAAGTGGATAATGCCTTTTTTAAGGGTTTCCGGTACATACTCTCCAATGATCGCGATCAGGCCATAGAGGAATTCACCAAGTCGGTCCAGGTCAATTCCGACACCATTGAGACCTATGTGGCACTTGGAAATCTGTACCGCTCCAGGGGAGATATAGACCGGGCCATTCGTATCCGCCAGAGTATAATCCTGAGACCGAATATCGATGAGCAGATAAGGCTCAGGGCCCTTTTTGATCTGGGCCTGGATTACCGGAAAGGCGGGTTTCTCAACCGGGCACTGAAAGCACTTCTGGAGGTGGCGCAAAGGACCCCTTCCGATGTGGAAGCCCTTAAAGCGATTGAAAGTATTTACGCGGAGCTTAAGGATTGGGAGAACGCTTACGGGACGCGACAAAAGATAGCGCGTTTAGCCAAAGGAGATCACCAAAACATCTTAGCCCATTATCTGGTTGAAAATGCGAAGGTTCACCAGGAAAGGGAAAATCTGGCTAAGGCAATTTCCCTTTATAACAAGGCAATATCTACCCACAGATCGTGTGTGGACGCCTACCTTCACTTAGGAGATCTCTATTTTGAAAGACAGGAATACAAAAAGGCCATCTCGATATGGAAAATGATCGTAACGGTCGCTCCACGGTTCACATTCCTTGCCTATCGACGTCTTGAAGGGGCTTATTCGAAAATGAAGAACCTGAAGCCTGTTGAGAATTTTTTAAAGGAATGTGCCCAATCGGATGCTGATGCATTTACCCACATGGCCCTGGCCCGCTATCTTTACATTGAAAATGATATTGAAGGCGCACTCAGGGAGATCAAAAACGTCTTGGATCTCGACCCATCATTTTGGGAGGCGAGGAAGTTCAAGGGGGAGATACTCATTAACCATGGCCAAGAGAAAGATGTATTGGCAGATTATAAAGAGTTTATCGAGCATCTGAATGTGCCCCATTTGAAATTTCAGTGCTCCCGGTGCGGGTATAAATCCGACGAGCTCCTTTGGCAGTGCCCGCAGTGCAAAAAGTGGGATACGATGCATTTGATTGAGTCCGCCGGGGTTCAATCAAATCCTCCGGCTTAGGGTGGGCCTCCGGCTCGTAGAGCCTACGCCTCGGAGAGCGTGGCAGATGCGTTGTAGAGATAAAAATGCGCCTCTTTGAAAAGAGATCCGCATGCCCCGCCATTATGGACTAACGCCGCTACTTATTGAGCTATT
>JAFDAP010000028.1 GCA_019313765.1 Deltaproteobacteria bacterium
CTTCTTGGTACGGTTTCCGGGATGATCAAGACCTTTAATGCGATATCGGTCCACGGTATTGGTAACCCGGCTCCCTTGGCCGGTGGAATTGCCGAGGCCCTGATTACAACGGCCACCGGACTTTGCATTGCGATACCTACCCTGGTATGCTACCGGTTCCTGAAGGATAAGGCAGGCGCCCTAATTTTTGAAATGGAAGAAAACTCCATCAGGTTAGTAGATCTTATGGAGAGCTACAGCCAGACTGAGAACTGATCCGAACAGACCGGACAAAAGGTTTCAGTAACCGTGAACCTCTGAACCCTGAACCTTTGAACGCATAGGAGGCTGTCCGAGAATGGCTTCGTCGCGAGATCGAGCGAAAGTTTTGAGGGCAAGGCGACAAGGCCAAAACGGCCGTAGGCGTAGCAGTAGCCTACGTTGAGGACGTTTTGGGCTTGACAACGCAGCAATCAGAATTTGCAGCCGATCGCAGTAGAAGTCTATTCTCGGACAGCCTCATAGAGGTTTTAATAAGCCATGCGATTTCGAAAACCCAAAGAGGAAGAGCCCAGCCTGGGGATTACGCCCCTAATTGATGTCGTCTTTTTGCTATTGATCTTTTTTATGGTAACCTCCCATTTCAATGTTGCTTCAGGAATTCCTATCAGGCTGCCCAAAGTGGCCCAGAAGGCATTCGATAGAAACGACCACAAAATCATGATCGTAATTGATAGAGAGGGTCGCACCTATCTTAAGGGTGAAAAAATTGAGCTTAAGGACCTCGGTCCGAGACTGCAAAACATAGTGGAGAAAGAAGGTCTTATTCATCTACTTTTGCAGGCAGACAAAGACGTAAAACACGGCATGGTGGTTCATGTAATGGACCTTGCCAAAAGGGCGGGTATATCTTCCATTATTATTGCGGCCCAGTGGGAGCCCAAAAAGGTGTACTGAATTGGCATCTGAAAAGAGGAAATTCTGGAAAATCCCGTTGATTCTCCTCTGCTTTTTGGCACCCGTTGTGGCCTGGCTGGGTTTCGGTGAGCAGGGTCTTATCCATTTATACCGCACTGAAATGGAACGTAAGGCCTATGTGGACAGAATACACCAGCTAGCAGAGGAAAACCAGACCCTGCTCGAAGAAGTGCACCGTCTTAGAACGGAGATGGAATATATTGAATCCGTTGCCAGGAAGGAACTCAGGCTGATCAAAAAAAATGAGATGATCTACCGGTTTAATAAGAAAGAACCTCGCAGTGCGGATACCGAAAGTATAATAAAAAAAGACCCAAAACCCTAGTAAAGAATCCACGCCCAGAGGACGTGGCTTTGGTTTCACCCCCTAAGGGTTAGACAGTTTTCGCTATTCGGTTGCGCGGCTCGTTTCGTCTTTCGTCTGTCGGTTGCGGGCTTTTTTACCGAAAACCGCTTTACGAATACCGATACGAACGTCACAACCTCAACCCTATGCCGAATAACATAGAGTTTCCTGAAATCATTAACGCAAAGCCCACTGACTCTGACTCCGACCAGAGGATGGGGTTTTCCAAGTTCCAATAAAAGCGGGCGATCCGAAAGGGAGGTGCAGCAAAATGGAAAATTCAAATGATATTTTTGGCCGGATCTTGGGAAATGGGCCTTCTCAGAATACAGCTTTTCTGGTGCTCAGAAAAATGAAAGATGAAGGGCGGTCCAGTGAGGTGATCACTGAATGTCTAAAGGCCCTGGACTTTTACCCAAACGATATCCGTCTAAGGACCCTCCTGGCCGAGACTTACCTTGAAATGGGCTTTATCGGCCAGGCAGAGAGGGAATTAGACAGGATCACATCGGATATAAAAAATCTGATTTCCGCATATAAACTTCAGGCCGACATTTACACGCGTCAAAAAAGATATGAAGAAGCTTCCGAGGCCCTGAAACGATATCTTGCACACAACCCGGACGACCAGGAAGCACTCGATCTCTTAGCCAGGATAAAACCGGTTGAAGAAAAGCCCTTCATGGAAGCTCCCGAGGTCCCCGAGGAAGCAGGCCCTGCCTTAGAGGAAGAATTCGAAGAAGAAGTCAAGGAAGAGATAATAACGGAACCCCCAGAAGTACCGGAAGAAGTTGTCTTAGCCGCAGAAGAAGAGATTGAAGAAGAACCCGTACCCATAGCCCCGGAGCCCCCCGAGGAAATTACCCCGGTCGCAGAAGAGGAAGGCGAAGCATTCACTGATCTTGCAACGCCGACGCTTGCGGAGATCTATTATAACCAGGGACAAATACATGAGGCCATCAGCACTTATGAAAGGGTCATACTGGACAACCCCGAGGACAGGGTTTCCATAGAGCGCCTTGAAGAGTTAAAGGCGCAAATTGCCGAAAAATCCGAGATAAAAGTTACCCCTGAGGATGCCCTCAGGGCGAGAACGGAAAAAATGATCACGGTTTTAGAAGGATGGCTGGAAAGGATCCAGGGGTCCGGCCATGCGTGATAGAGCGCCCGATTTTAATTTTTTAGCCACCGGCATCGGAAGCGTTCCGTTTCAAGAAATTGAGGCCACCTGCCGTGAAATTCTGAAAACAATCCCTTCCATACCCTTCTGGCCACAACTTGTAAAGCGCAGTTACCTGGAAGACATGTCCATCCAGTACAGTGAAGGTCTACCCCTCCTGGAAATCAATGAAGAAAAGAGGTCGCTTTTCATATCAGGTGAAAAGAGTGCGGAGTCGGAACTCGTTACCTTCTACGACCATTTTTTATCCCAGGATATTGACTGCTTTGCCATGAGCAAAGCATGTGCCCCGGGCCTTTACGCCCTTTTAGAGCTCGTTGATCAGGGTCAGGATGCAGCCTGCTACATCAAGGGGCAGACAACAGGTCCTATCACATTTGCATCAAGCATCACCGACTTGAGCGGCAAATCAGTGCTTTACAACCCCGAAATTTTGGAGGCATTGGTGAACGGCCTGGCCATTAAAGCCCTCTGGCAGGTCAGGAAACTCAAAAAATCCGGGGAAAAAACAATTATTTTTATAGACGAACCCTCCCTCTCCGGTTTTGGATCGGCCTTCTCACCTGTTGAACGCCACGTGGTCATAGATAACCTTCGCACGGTCATTAATTACCTGCGAGAACATTCCGACACCTTGATCGGTATTCACTGTTGCGGGAACACGGATTGGTCCATGATCATAGAAGCCGGTCCCGACATAATCAACTTTGATGCATTTGGATATATGGACTATTTCTTGCTTTATCCGGATGAGATTGTGCAGTTCCTAAAGGGAGGTGGTACCGTGGCCTGGGGAATGGTCCCCACATCAGATTTCACCGGCCGGGAATCAGCAGAAGACCTCTTTGCGAAACTCAATAAAGGCCTTAACCGTGTTTATGAATGGGGTATAGAACCTCAACTACTCGCCCAAAGATCCATCCTCACACCGTCCTGCGGCATGGGCACAATGACACCGGAAGCGGCAAGAAAATGCCTGGAGATGTTGTCCCAGCTATCCCAAAAATGTAGCGCCTTGAGCGTCTTTTAACATTTGCAAAATTTTACAAGCATATGTACAAAATTTTTATGGCCATAGCAAATTGACAACAAAAGGCAGAAATGTTTGGAGGTTTTAATGGTCGGAAAGCCAACTTACGAAGAACTGGAGCAAAGAATCAAGGGGCTTGAAAAGGAAGCTGCTGAGCGGAAGAAAACAGAGGATGCCTTGCGAGTAAGCGAGAAAAGGCTTTTCCAGATCCTTCAGGAAACTTCCATACCAACCTTTGTAATTGATAACAATCATAAGGTCACCCACGTTAACAGGGCTTATGAGAATCTGACAGGTATTTCTGCACTTGAAATCATAGGAACCCGAAAACAATGGTCGGCTTTCTATTCTGAAGAAAGACCGGTTATGGCGGACCTTATTGTGGATAATGCATCAGAGGCAGAAATAGCTAAGTACTATGGCGGGGAGTATCGGAAATCCGCAGTTACTGATGGAGGGTATGAGGCTGAGGGGCTGTTTCGTAATCTGAAGAAAGGCGAAAAATGGCTTTTTTTTACCGCTTCACCCCTGAAGGACGCACAGGGAAACACCACCGGCGCAATAGAAACCCTGCAGGATGTCACCGAGCGGAAATTCGCTGAGCAGGGTCTTCGCAAATCCGAGAGGCGTCTGATAAACCTCCTGGATTTCGTCCCGTACCCCATGGTTATATTCAACCTGGATGGCCGTGTCTTCTATCTGAACTCTGAATTCACCGAAGTCTTCGGCTGGACCCTTGAGGAATTGGAAGGAAAGACCATACCGTATGCGCCACCGGGTATGGAACAGCAAACCAGCGAGATTATCAAGGAGCTTCTCGAGAAAAAGATCGTACTGCGACACGAAACCAGGCGTCTGACAAAGGACGGCCGGATTCTGGATATAGTCATGAGGGCCGGGATATATTCGGAGGGTGAAGAAGAGGCTGGCGGAGAAATTGTAATTCTGCGAGACATTACGCAGGAAAAGAAGATCGCTCGCAACAACGAGGCAATACTACGTATCAGCATGGCCCTCCCGGAATACCCTGACTTAGAGGACCTGTTAGATTATATCAGCAGCGAGGTCAAACTACTTCTGGAGTCAGAAGGTTCGCTTATCGTATTGCTCGATGAGGAAAAAGAAGAACTGTTTTTCCAGGGCGCGGCCTATGATGACTCCGCTACCCAGAAAAGAGTAAAGGAAATCCGGTTTCCCATTGATCAGCTTGTGGCAGGCAAGGTTATCAGGACGGGTCAACCTATCATTGTTTCAGACGCCTCCGAGGATCCAGGTTTCTACAAGGAAAGAGACAGAAAACTGGGATACGAGACAAAAAATCTGCTTCTGGTGCCCCTGAAAAGCAGTGACCATATCTTCGGAGTATTATGCGCCATTAACAAAAAGGAAGGGGCTTTTGACGAGACTGATGTCGAGCTGTTGAATATGATAGCGGGAACAGTTGCCCTTTCCATTGAAAACGCCAGGTTCTCTGAGGAGTTGAAGGGGGCATACAGGGAGGTTACAAGTCTGAACCGGGCAAAAGACAAGGTTATCAACCACCTGTCCCATGAATTGAAGACCCCTGTTTCCGTGCTCTCCGGTTCTATAAATATACTAACAAAAAAGCTGGCAACCCTTCCCGAAAAGGGATGGAAGGCCACAATAGAAAGAAGCAAGAGAAATCTGGACCGCATAATGGAGATCCAAAACCAGGTGGAAGACATCATGCACGATAAAGCCTACAAGGCATTTGATCTTCTTTCCCTGATGCTCGACGAATGTAAGGATGAAATTGAGACCCTTTTTGCCGAGCAGGTGGGAGAAGGCCCGGTAATTGAAGCAATAGGAAAACGGATTGAGGAAATCTTTGGATCCAAAGAAATTGCACCAGAAAAGATTATTTTAGGTGAATATGTCAAGAAGAGAATTGAAGATCTTAAACCGTTGTTTTCTCATCGCCAGGTGGAAGTTATAACCCATCTTGAACCTGCACCGCCATTAAATATGCCGCTGGATCCTTTGCAGAAAATGGTTGACGGTCTCATAAAAAACGCCATAGAAAACACACCGGATGAGGGGAAGATAGAGGTGATCGTCCGAAAAAAGGGGGAAGGCACGACATTGGTGGTGCACGACTATGGCGTAGGCATCATAGAAGACGCCCGGCGACGCATATTTGAAGGCTTTTTTACTACTCAGGATACAATGGCCTATTCCTCCAAAAGGCCCTTTGATTTCAATGCCGGTGGAAAAGGAGCCGACCTGTTACGCATGAAAATTTTCTCCGAGCGTTATAATTTCAAAATAGATATGATATCTTCAAGGTGTGGATTCATACCAAAAGAGACGGACGTCTGCCCAGGCAGGATCAGCGAATGCGAGTTTTGCACGAACAAGGAAGGCTGCCATCAATCAGGAGGGACAACCTTTACTATTAATTTCCCGGCAGCTTCAAAATGAGACGATTTCGCTGCGTAAAAATCCTGGCCCATCGAAAATCCCGTTACGCGGGGGAAGACCAGGTTTTCAATATAAGAGTAAAGATCCGGGCCCTCCGGACCCGGATCTTTACTAATGATGGGCACTAACTAACTGTTCAACCTGCTTCTCCACAGGTAAAGCGCAATGCCCGTGGCCAAAGCCGCATTGATAGATTCCACGCCGGGCTCCATGGGAATAGTCAATGAGGTTGTTGCTCTTAAGTGTGCGGGCAGCCCGGGGCCTTCCAAACCGGGAACAAGGCAGAAAGTTTCGGGAAACCTGTAACCCCCTATATCCCTTCCATCCTGGGATAGGGTCACGACCGGACCATCAGATACCTTGAGTTCATCCAATGACGGTCCTTGGAATAATGTGATCCTGAAAAGTGCGCTTCCTGCAACCCGGACCGATTTAGGCAGGAAGGGATGGGCCGCCTCTTTCAACATCACAATCCCGGACACACCAAAGGCCGCTGCCGAACGAATGACGGCCCCCACATTTGAGGGATCCTGGAAAGGGATGCACAGGGTGCAGCCCTTCTCCCGTACATCATCATGCCATTGAGTAAACCGGGGAACACGTACCAGTAAGATGGGCTGGCCCGTGTCAAAAAGATCTACTTGTCGAAAAAGATTCGAACTGAGATGGTAGATGGAAATGTCCTCTGTGCAAAACTCAAGGGAAGTTTCCTTGAGATCGGACAGGATAATGCCCGCGCATTGATCCGGGAAATCCTTCAGCACTTCCCTCACCTGTCTGGGCCGCGACAGAAGGGCCAACCCGTGTTTCTTGATGCCCCGGGCCCTGGTCAGTTTCAGGAAGATGTTAAATTCGGGATTGTCTGCACTAGTAATTTCTTTGACTTTCATCCTTCGTTCTGACTCGAAGAGTTATAAACTAACGGACACCTCTGTTCCATACATTCATGTTCATGTCCGGCGAATCCTTGGTCCCGTAAAAAAACAAAAAAATCTCTCGAAACTTCTTTTTTAGGCCCGTATCTTCTATGGCCTCGGCCATAGAAAGTCTGTCTTTCGGATCGTAGAAACCTTTTAGCTTGAGGAATAGATCCCTGGCAAAATCAGCAGGGTCACTTTCGAGGTGTTGCCTTTGCGATATTGTTTCAAGGAGGGACAAAAGGGGCTTCCGATATGGGGCCATGATCCGGTAATTGTAATAAAAGCTACTTCTTTCCGACCGGTACTGCTTTGGAGCAAACTTCTCGATTACATCAACGATCAGATCAATTTCGTCCTTCTCTTTGCTTCTTCTTACTCTGTTTCTATTGAAAAATATGTCCCATGTCATAGACCTTCTACTCCTTCAATCATCAATGGTCTCAAAAAAGCGAAGGTTTTGATTCAGTTTTTCCATTTTGAGGGTCAGAATTTCAACCTTCTCTTTGACCTCGGCTACAATTTCCGCCGGGGCCTTTTCCAAAAACCCTTTATTTGAAAGCTTCCTATTGGCAACTTCCATATCTTTCTCAATCTTTTTTATCCCTTTTCTCAGCCGCTTCCTTTCTTCTTCAAAATCCAGGAGCCCTTTTAAAAGCACGTGCACCTGGTTCCTGCCAAACATCGCGGTCGCAGATGCCTCCGGTTTGGGAGCCCCGGGATCAATGGATACTTCATTCACTTTGGCCAGTGTCTGAATGTGGCTCAGATTCAGGCGCAAGATATCCCCTTCTTTTTCGTCGGCCACATCAATAGCAATATTCACTCCCTTTGAAGGCGGGATATTCATCTCCCCACGGATATTGCGAATCCCGGTGATAGCTCCCATGAGGAGATCCATCTCCCCTATCGCATCTTCATCGTTCAAGAAATGAGAGGCATCGGGGAACCTGGCGGTCATAATACTATCTCCGGCTCCGGGCAGCTTTTGCCATATCTCCTCCGTGACAAAAGGCATAAATGGATGCAATAGCTTTAAAGCGGCCTTAAGCACCTCTTGAACAATTGCCACTGAAGATGCCTTCAGGGCTCTGTCCTCTCCGTAAAGGCTTTCCTTGGCCATTTCGAGGTACCAGTCACAAAACTCATGCCATATGAACTGATAACAGAGACCTGCCGCGTCATTGAAACGATAGTCTTCAATGGCCCTTGAAACATCTTCACTCACCTGTCCGAGCCGTGTCAGGATCCACCTGTCAGGAAGGGTGTAAATCCTGGTATCTCCTTCCTCATCCTTTTCAGTCGTCACATTCATGAGAACAAAGCGAGCCGCATTCCAGACCTTATTAATAAAATGCCGATAGCCTAAGATCCTTTCTTCGGAGAGTTTGACATCTCTCCCCTGTGCGGCTAAAGCTGCTAAAGTAAAACGGAATGCATCAGTGCCAAACTCATCCATCACCACAAGAGGGTCAATGACGTTTCCTTTTGACTTGCTCATCTTTTTGCCTTCCGCGTCCTTTACCAGTGCATGGATATAGACATCTCTGAAAGGGACATCTCCCTTAAAATGGATACCCATCATCATCATCCTGGCTACCCAGAAAAAAAGGATGTCAAAACCCGTGACAAGGGCCGCGGTCGGATAAAACGTTTCGAGTTCATCGGCTGCATCCGGCCATCCTAAGGTTGAAAAGGGCCACAGGGCTGAGCTGAACCACGTATCAAGGACGTCAGTTTCCTGCATGAGGTTATTACTCCCGCATGCCCGGCAAACTGCAGGTTTCTCCCTGGCCACATGGACCTCACCGCATTCTTCGCAATACCAGACGGGGATACGGTGGCCCCACCAGATCTGTCTTGAAACACACCAGTCCTTGATATTGTTCATCCATTCAAAATAGACCCCTTCCCAGTTTTCGGGGTATATCCTTGTTTTTCCATCCCTGACCGCCTGGCTTGCCGCTTCGGCAAGCGGCCCCACTTTCACAAACCACTGTTTTGAAAGAAGCGGCTCTATCATAGTCTTACACCGGTAACAGTGCCCTACCGCATGCTGGTATGACTCCACTTTTTCCAACTGGCCTGCCTTTTCCAGGTCTTCCAATATTTTTTCACGGCATTCAAACCTGTCCATTCCCTTATAAGGACCGGCTAATTCATTCATTGTTCCGTTTTCGTCAATTACCTTGATCCTTTCCAACTGGTGTATATTGCCGATCTCAAAGTCATTGGGGTCATGCGCGGGCGTGATTTTGAGTGCCCCTGTTCCGAATTCCTTATCCACGTATTTATCAAAGATAACGGGTATCGGTTTGTTCAACACAGGCAAAAGCACGTGTGATCCAGACAAATCCTTATAGCGTTCATCCTCCGGGTTCACTGCCACGGCAGTATCTCCCAAAAGGGTCTCAGGCCGTGTAGTGGCAACAATTAGATGACCATCTCCTTGCTCGAACGGATAACGAATATAGTAAAAAAAACTGTCAGTCTCATGATGCTCGACCTCAAGATCGGCTAAGGCCGTATGACATCGGGGGCACCAGTTGATAATATAGTCACCCCTATAGACAAGCCCTTCATCATAAAGGCTCACGAAGACCTCCCTGACCGCCCTGGAAAGGCCCTCGTCCATGGTGAATCGCTCCCGGCTCCAATCGCACGAACACCCCAGTCTTTTCAATTGATTGACTATAAGTCCGCCATACTTCTTTCTCCACTCCCAGACCAGTTCAACGAATTTATCCCGACCGACAGCGTGGCGGTTAGTGCCTTTGGAGGCCAGGTCCTTTTCCACCACATTCTGCGTGGCAATGCCTGCATGGTCTGTACCCGGTTGCCAGAGCACGTTATAACCTTTCATGCGCTTATACCGGCACAGGATATCCTGCAGTGTGTTATTAAGGGCATGACCCATGTGCAGGGTGCCTGTCACATTGGGAGGTGGAATCACAATGCAGTACGGATCCTTATCAGAACTGGACTCTGCCTTGAAAAGGTTGTTCTCTTCCCAGTATTTATACCATTTATCTTCAACCTCACCGGGTTCATAACCCTTGGCCATGAGTTCTTTTCCCATCTATCAACCGCTCCTTGAAACCGTTTCAGTAGTGAATTTCTATTTTGAACAAAAAAAGGGGGTTGCAGCAGTAACAACCCCCCATGTTAATCCGGGTTTTTCTAATATTGACGATCTCGTAAAAGATCGTATTTCGAATTATTATTGCTTATAACCACCTGATATTACTGATATCCATATCTTATTTTTGCGTATTTTGCGCCTGCCTCGCCATAGCCTTTAGGCGACGGCGGGCCTTTTTGCC
The DNA here is from genome assembly GCA_019313765.1 of Deltaproteobacteria bacterium. Classification (GTDB taxonomy): domain Bacteria; phylum Desulfobacterota; class DSM-4660; order Desulfatiglandales; family Desulfatiglandaceae; genus JAIOSR01. The sequence goes on from JAFDAP010000028.1 coordinate 10,196, forward strand.
TGCCCTGTGGAATGCTAAGCCTATTCCTCTGGGGCGGCTATATCAGTATTGCTTTTTGGAGCCGTCCCCTAATCTTGATCCTGAAAAGATTCAAGGCTCTGTTTCAATGCGTCAATGGCTTCCCGGATCACTTTCTCTGCAACGTTTGCCATCGTCTCCCTTGTAACCCTTTCCACAACATCCTGTACAACATTTGTTACAATAGCCTCAATCTTCTCCTCGGATATACCGATCAACTGCTCGACTGCCGGGGCAGCGACAGTTTCAGCGCTTTCAAGTCCCTCTTCACGGGCGGGCACATCCTCGCTCAGATCCTCCTGAGGTAGTTCGGATGCAATTTCCAGTGGCGCCTCGGGTTCAACCAGGGCCTCTTCCAACGCTACCTCATCGAGCAGGCTTTCAGTTTCAGCTTCCGCTATTTCAGGTTCCACAGCCCCAACTTCAGATGGCTCCAGCTCCTCAAGGGCAGAATCAAAATCAGATTCAAGACCTTCGGATACCTCCTCTTCCAGGGCCTC
>JAFDAP010000029.1 GCA_019313765.1 Deltaproteobacteria bacterium
CTTTTCCATGCCTTCCGCATCGGTTGGAATCATATACAAGCATCGTCATGCGCCTGCAAAATCAGAGGCCAAGAAACTTGAAGACTGGTTTAAGAAAAAGGGTATCAAGGTATTTTCAGAAGAGATGAAGGCCACAGAATCCTTGCACAAGGGCCTTGAAGAATCGTCGGGCATTCCAAAGACCGTAGATTGGGTCGTTGTCCTTGGCGGGGATGGAACCCTCTTAGGGGCTGCCCGCCGGGTTGGCCGTTACGGGGTCCCCATTCTGGGGGTAAATTTAGGGGGATTGGGCTTTCTTACAGGGATTCCTTTGGAACGTCTTTATCCGGCGATAGAGATGATGATCGAAGGACGCCTTGAACTTGAAACCAGGGTAATGCTCGTGTCAAAGGTGTTACGAGCGGGCGAAGAGGTATGCCGTTTTCAGGTCTTAAATGACATGGTAATCAACAAAGGTACCTTGGCAAGGATAATAGACCTCGATGTGACGATCAATGGGGAATTTTTGACTACCTTCAGGGCCGACGGACTCATCATTTCCACTGCAACAGGTTCCACTGCCTACAATCTGGCGGCTGGCGGTCCCATACTCTACCCGACCATGGAAACCCTTATCTTAACTCCTATCTGCCCTTTCACACTGACAAACCGCCCCATCATTATTCCCGGTTCAGCTGTTATTCAGATCAAGATGGGAAAAGAGAGTGAAGAAACGGTTCTTTTAACATTTGACGGGCAGGTGGGGTTTGACCTCCATTATGGAGATGCGGTGATTATCAACAAGTCACAAGAAATGATCAAACTTCTAAGACCCCAGGATCACAGCTATTTTGAGATCCTCCGGACCAAGCTCAGGTGGGGTGGGGCCACCTACAACAATGCAGACCATTAAGCGCGTCTTCCGTGTGAATCGCAGGGACATCAGCTATCTCAGGTGGACCATTGAATCTTACGACGGCATGGCCGTGGTCAGGACAATTAATCCCCATCCAGCATTTATTGAAATTATGATCTCCCCGGGGTGCGAGGATCAGGTCCTTCAATTATTGGATTCCTTGAGAGAAGAAGGGGTTAGTATTGTTGAATAAGAATAAATCCGTGGCACGTTCTTTCTTTATAACTACCATGGGCTGTCAGATGAATGAGTATGACTCGGACTTTTTAGCCCAATCCCTGATCCAATCCGGCTTATTGCCTGTCGATGATCCCGGGCGTGCAGATCTCATACTGATAAATACCTGTACTGTAAGGGAAAAACCAGAGCAAAAGGCATTCAGTTTGTTTGGCCGCATGGCCCGGATCAAGAGGAGAAAACCGGACTTAATTCTGGGTGTTGTAGGATGCCTTGCCCAACAAATGGGCGAAGGCGTGATAAAGAGATTTCCACAGCTTGATTTTGTAATGGGTCCCAGGGAACTTGGCCGCATTCAGGAGATCTTGGAACAGATCTATTCGGGAAGGACTAAAATTGTTGCCACGGGCCTGGAGGAACCACCGCCGCAACCAACCGCTTGTCGGGGATACTTTAAAGGAAGGGTAACTTCATTTATTTCTATAATGGAGGGGTGCAACAATTTTTGCAGTTACTGCATTGTTCCTTATGTCCGGGGCCGGGAAATCTCCCGTTCCCCTGAAGAAATCCTTATTGAAGCCGGGAACCTGATCGCAGAAGGTGTCAAAGAGATCACCCTGCTTGGCCAGAATGTGAATTCCTACAGGTGGAATGAGGAGGAAAATGGGGATTTTGTTTCCCTGCTGAAAAAACTGAATAAATTAGGAGGTCTTTTAAGACTGCGCTTTACCACATCACATCCAAAGGACCTTTCTGATGGTCTGATTGAATGTTTCGCTGATCTCGACAAGCTCTGCCCCCACATTCACCTGCCGTTTCAGGCGGGCTCAAACCCGGTTCTCAAGCGCATGAAGAGAGGTTATACACGGGAGGAATATGTGGAGCGTATCGCAAAGCTGCGACAGGTCAAGCCCGATATCGCAATTACAAGCGATGTAATGGTCGGGTTTCCAGGAGAATCAAAGGATGACTTTGAAATGACCCTTGATCTGATTAAACGCGTACAATTTGACGGGCTTTTTTCCTTTAAATATTCCGATAGAAAAGGTACATTGGCAGATAAAATGGGCAATAAGGTCGGGGAAACCGAAAAATCCTTCAGGTTGAGCATACTTCAAGACCTTCAAAAACAGATTACACTCAAAAAAAATAAAAATCTTGAAGGCAAGCGAATGGATGTGCTAATTGAAGGCTACAGCAAGAAAGAAGGGCAGTTGAAAGGTCGTACAGGATCAAATAAAATTGTTAATTTGATTTGTGATACAATTAAGATAGGCAGTTTAGTTAATGTTATTATTAAACAAGGTTTTTTGAATTCTCTGCGGGGTGAGCTGACATAGTCGGCAAACGCAAGTGCAATCCTGATAGAAGCGATAACATTCCTTTCTTGGCCCCCTTGGGCGGGATGTGGCAGGGTAACGGTGTAATGGTTTTGGTCGGTGTGAGTGTAAATTAATGGGCGCAGAAGATATAAATTACAATGATGAATTGATTCTTGTGATTGATGACGAGGAATCTGTAAGAGAACCCCTTGTGGAAATGCTAAAGCATTTAGGCTTTCGTGCTGATGCCGCGGGTAACGGCAAAGAAGGTCTCGAAAAAATAAAAAATGGGCCTTACACCTTCTTGTTAACCGACATGAGCATGCCCGAAATGGATGGCCTGAAATTGATAGGACATGTGAAAAACGATTATCCCCATATTTGCAGCATTGCAATGACCGGGTACACAAAGGAATACAAATACATTGACGTGGTAAATGCGGGGGCCACGGATTTTATCAATAAACCTTTTAGCTTAGAAGAGCTTGAGGCCAAGGTCAAGAGGGCCATTATAGAACGGGACATAAGGCAGGAACTCAGCAGGTTGTCCATCACGGATTCATTAACGGGTCTCTTCAACCAGAGACATTTTTACGGCCGGCTGAAAGACGAAATCAAGCGCTCTGGGAGGCAGAAACGAAAACCACAGCTCGGCTTGATCCTCCTTGATCTGGACAATTTCAAGAATTTCAATGATACTTATGGGCACTTAGCAGGTGATGACCTTCTTCAAAAGGTTGGTAATATTATCAATGCCAGCATTCGAGAAGGTGTTGATTCCGGGTACAGGTATGGCGGAGATGAATTTGCCATTATCTTAATTGATGCGGACACGGATGTTGGGCGTGCCATTCGAAAGCGGGTTGAAAAGGCCATTGAAAAAGAATGCGGAATAAGTGCGAGTATGGGATATGCAAATTTTGAACAAGGTATGAGTGCGGAAGATTTTGTTGGCAAGGCCGATGAATACCTGTTCAAATTTAAAGGTGAAAAGAAAAGCCAGGGGCTACAAAGCTGATATAATGTTAAGTCCGATAATATATATTATGTCAACTTACAGATCTTTAAATTCCTGTTGACATTCTAAGCGCTAACATATAGGTTTAATGGATTATTCACATGGAGGTTCAATTTAATGGGTAGTGTTGTCAAGAAACGCCGCAAAAAGATCAGAAAACATAAATACAAGAAATTAAGACGGAAGATGCGTCATAAAAATAAATAGCCCCTTTTTCGGGCTTAAGGGCACAATAAAAAGGCAGTTCCTTGCGGAACTGCCTTTTATTATAATGTCATAGGTTGGTGTGTGTCACATTATTATTTGTCAAATGTGTACCACCCGCCTCCTGTCTTTCTGCCTAATTTCCCCGCCCTTATCATGGTTTTCAGCAGGCCCGGGGATACCCATTTTGATTCCTTGTTCAATTCCTTGTAAAAGTACTCAGAAACAAAATAACAGATATCAATGCCTGTAAGGTCCATCAGTTCAAAGGGTCCCATGGGATAATTGAGACCGTTTTTCACAGCCGTGTCCACATCCTCTATGCTGGCAATACCCTCTTCAACTATTTTTATGGCCTCCAGCATATGAGGGATCATAATCCGGTTTACTATAAATCCCGGCGAGTCCTTTTTGACCTCAACGGTTATCTTGCCCATCTTTTTTGCGAACTCGGAAGTAACAGCGATTGTTTCATTACTGGTTGAGAAGCCGCGAATTACCTCAACCAGCCTCATAAGCGGCACGGGATTAAAAAAGTGCATGCCGCATATCTTTTCCGGTCTATTCGTTGCAGCGGCTATTTCAGTTATGGACATTGATGACGTGTTTGATGCAATAATCACTTCGGGACGGCACAGCTCGTCCAACTCTTTGAAAACACTCTTTTTTAATTCAAGATCCTCGATTACAACCTCAATCACAAAATCCATGTCCTTTAGCTGGGACATATCCGTCGTTCCCTTAATCCTTCCCAGTATGACATCCTTTTCCCCGGCTTCAAGCTTCCCTTTTTCCACGCTTCTGGAAAGAAACCTGTCGATGCTTTTCATACCCCGTTCTACAAATTCATCCTTAATGTCCCTCATCACGACTTCACAGCCTATTTGTGCTGCAACCTGCGCAATTCCATTTCCCATTGCCCCGGCACCGACAACGCCTAACTTTTTAATATCCATAATCCCTCCTTAATAAATTTATAAGCATATGCTGTTCTTGCTCAATATCCTGTCCCAAACCTCAACCTTAATACCTACTCTTTTAGCATCAAGGGGGATCGGGAAAAGGAAGAATATGTTACACAGATTCCACGCTTGTTACTTCCGGAATATTCTGTTTTAATATCTTCTCAATTCCCATTTTGAGGGTCATCTGGGACATAGGGCACCCTGCACAAGCACCCTTCAACATGACCTTAACCACGCCATTATCATCCACATCCACTAATTGGACATCACCCCCGTCTGCCTGGAGTGACGGCCTTACTTTTTCAAGTGCACTTTCAACCAGTTCCTTCAATGCCATGCTTCTTACCTCCCTATTCTATTTAATTTTATTGGAACTTGGAAAACCCCGCCCTCTGGTCGGGGTCAGAGTCAGTGGGCTTTGCCTTAATGATTCAGGAAACTCTATGTTATTCGGTATAGGGATGAGGTTGTGACGCTCGTATCGGTATTCGTAAAGCGGTTTTCGGTAAAAAAGCCCGCAACCGACAGACGAAAGAAGAAACGAGCCGCGCAACCAAATAGCGAAAAGCGTCTAACCCTTAGGGGTTGAAACCAAAGCCACGGTCCCCGCGCGTAGATTCTTTACTTTAGTGTTTATATATCCTACATTTGCACTTAAATATCATATGTCGTAATGAAATGCTACCCAAAAATCTCTACAACCCGTCTGTCCAGGTACCGCCTCAGCCCATTGGAATTTTCAGGAGACCAACCCATACTTTTCTGCCATACATCATGCGACTCCATGCAGAGATAAAGACCCGAATCAGGGTGCCATTTTTCCAGGTTTCTACGCATATAACTGTAAAGTTCCATGCGTATGGGCTTGAAATATCTAATTTTTCCGTCCAATCCTATGATAAACTCACCATCAAGCACACATGTGTTAGGGTGCCGTCTCCTGATGATCGGCTTGAGCCCCGGCATAAACCTTAAGGAGCCCAGGCTTATCCATATGATTCCTTTTGGATCAATGTATTTGTCCAGCAATTCAAGGGTCTTTGTATATTCCTCTTTCCATTTTGGATGTGGGATAAGCGGGTCAAAGTGAAAACCCAAAACAAACCCTTCCGATTGACACTGCCGGGCCGCCTCAAGCCTTTTCTTGAGGCTGACTGCCCGGTGTTCCTCTCGTGCCGTGATAAGAGGACTGTTAAGGGACCAGGATACGATAATACGATCCCGGAATTTAGAATTAAGGAGTCCCCGGATGTTGTCTGTCTTGGTTTTGAGCTCCAATACTGCGTTTTTTCTCTTTGAGAACAGTGGAAGGAGCCAATCGCTCCAGCGGGTAATGGGATCAATGGCAAGGCTGTCGGTAAATTCGCCCGTACCTACCCTGAAAACCAGGTCGGGACTTGAATCAATAACCTTAAGTACCTGCTCAACTCCTTGTTCAAGATTGACAAATGTTTTTAAATAGGGCTGGTTAAAGTAGGACTGCAATATGCAGTAACTGCAGTCAAGAGGACAGTTTGTTGCCACATTGAGGATCTGATAACCGCAGCAGATATATTCCCTGGTTCCCGGGCACGGCTTTAGGAATTCGCCTTTATAGGATAGTAAATGCAGTGTCTCTTTCCCCATGTCTGTTTCATCAGGACTTGCCTTTGATTCTGTTTCTTCTATGGTTTGGACCGGAATGTCAGGTATTCTCCGCAAGATTTGATCGGTGAGTGCGTGCCCGGAAGCCTCCTTTTCAATAATCACCTTCTTGATCATTAAGTCCTTCATCAGGCACCTCTCTCCCAGGGATTTCCAAGTGCCTCAATACCTTTCATTTGAAAAAGCCGCTCTATCTTCTCCCTCAATTCCTTTCCCTCTTTAAAAAGGATCTCGAGCCTGTAATCGGGCGATTCAAAAAACAGAGGTGGATCTATACGCACCCTTTTGGGGAGATTCAAACTTGAGACCATCTTATTAAAGGTCTTTTCCGCTTCAGTCAGTAAAGGGAAACGCCTGGTTCTCAGTAATCTGAGCACTGCCTTTGCCTTTTGAGGCGTATTCAGGTTATTATTCAAACATATGTTTTCTAAATCCTGCTCTTTTAAGAGCTCGATGACTGGGACCTTAGTTATATGCGAAATATCAACAATATAATTAATAAGTTGAATTTGTTGATTAATGTTAAACTTTAAACTTGATATCAGGGCGAAAACAGGGGATACGGATACCGGGTCCATGTCAAGAAGCATTCTGACGACCTGTAATGATATATGGCCGTGGGCCAAATAGACCTTGATGTTTTCATTCAGTTCTTTTTCAATTTTTAGAAAAAAATCGAATGTCTCTTCATGTGACGGAAGGTCTAACAAAGGCATATAATCTTTCATGATTTCGGTTAATGGAAGAAATGGGTTCAGATGACTCAAGACCATTCCCTTTTCCACATTATTCAGACTTCTTGTTGCCAGGTTTTCGTGGAGGTTCAAAAGGAGACATTCCAGAGGAGAAAATTCGGATTCTTGAAGGACCCTGCAAGGTATATTGTCCCATTTTAAGGATTTGACTGCCTGAATCCTTCGGTATCCGGAAATTACTGTCATAGTGCCCTTCGAGCCTTCTGTTAGTACGGGGCTGTTTACCAGCCCGACCCTTTTTATGGACCGCATGAGGGGCTCGATTTCAAATCCGAAACTCATACAATAAGGTCCGGGCGAATCGTCAATTCTGTCCGGATCTATTAAGTAAAGGTCGGCTGTTGAGATTTTTTGCGTATCCATTCTTTCTCCTTTATTCAACTGTCCTCCCCCATCCCGCAGGAAGATCAGGGTCTCGACAAGTGTGAGCGGGGATTGTCTGTGTCTTGGGATCTTCTATACCCCAGTAGTCAGTCTGCGTAAAGGGTTCATGTCTTCTTAGAAAATATTTGCCTTTTCAAAGGATTATTGAGTATTAATGAAAGAAACAGGAACCGCACTGAGAAAGGCAAATACTGATGAAAAAACCGGATAGGCTGTTACGCATGTTTTGGCTGCAGGCTTTCCTGAGCATATTGATGGTCGGCACTGTCTTTGCCGATAACATTAAGGTGGGAGTGCTCCTCCCACTGACAGGGAAACTTGCCGGGGCCGGCGAGATTGAACAGAAGTCGTTTGTGATGGCAGTGGATGAAATAAATGCGGCGGGAGGTGTGGCCGGTAGGAAAATAGACCTGATTATTGAAGACACCGCTACCAAGCCGGACGTGGGTGGTGCAGCTATTGAAAAATTGATATCACAGGACAGGGTGATTGTGGTTGGTGGTGGCTGTTCCAGCCCTGTAACCCGGACGGTGGCTGCCAAGGCCCAGGAGCTTGAAGTCCCCTTTTTGATAAACACCGCTTCTGCCGAAGAACTTACTGAAACGAAAAGAAAATATGTCTTCAGGCTTAACCCGCCGGCAAGCGAATATTCAGGGATACTTGTTTCTTTCCTTACGAAAGTGGCCCGTGTGAAGACCGTGGCTATACTGTATGAAAACACCGGTTTTGGGCGGTTCGGGGTAAAGGGCTTTTATAAAGTACGCAGGAAACTAAATCTCAGGGTAATCATTAAGCGAGGCTATGATGCAAGCACCCTTGATTTTAGGCCCCTGCTGGCCATGGTCAAGGCCAGGAACCCCGACCTGGTCTACATAGTTTCCCATAATATATTGAATGCTACCTTGCTCATGCAACAGGCCGATGAATTGAGCCTCCATCCCAGGCTATTCTTGGGAAGCGCGGCTGGTTTTACACTGCCTGAATTCCAGGAGTATACAGGAGACGCCTCGGAATATGCCTATTCCAGTACTATCTGGTCCCCATCAGTCCCCTACCCCGGTACCGGATCGTTCTATGACAGGTTTGTAGCAAAATATGGCACTTACCCAGGTTACCATGGCGCACAGGCGTACGCGGCCATGTATGTCATCACGGATGCACTAAAGAGGGCCAAATCATTTACACCAATCGACGTGAGGGATGCCTTAGCCGGGACCGATATGATGACAGTGTTCGGCCCGGTAAAATTCATATCGTACGGCAAGAAGACTCAGCAAAATCGTCTTCCAACATACCTTGCACAGTGGATAAACGGCAGGCTTGAGATAGTGTGGCCCAGGGAGGTTGCCACGGCAAGATACGTCTACCCCGCACCGAACTAAACCCAAACGTAATATAATACCTCTTCTATTTTTCTTTAGAATTTATTCTTGACAAACTGAACTGTTTAAAATATTGTCGACAAAGTTCATCTCGACAAAAGGAGAGAAAATGCGGTTATTAGAATATGAGTCAAAAGAGATCCTTTCAGCCAAGGGCATTCCCATACCCTCGGGGGTTGTAGTTACAAGTTATGAAGATGTCTCTCCCCTTCCTTCACCGAACATAATTAAGGCCCAGATCCCGATCGGAGGTCGCCAGAAGGCAGGGGGGGTTTTAGAGGCCCGGGATCAAAAAGAGGCCGAATCCATGCTCAAACAAATGCTTTTCAGTAATGTTCGAGGCTACCGTGTGAATAGGGTCCTGGTGGAAGAAAAACTGGATATTGCCCAGGAATTTTATTTAGGGATAACATATGACACAGTAGCTAAAGAGCCGGTCGCAATCTTTTCTGCCGAAGGCGGGGTTGATATTGAAGAACTGGCCAGGCAAAAACCGGAAATGGTGCAAAAAAGACATTTTTCAGTCAAAAGCGGTCTGCCAGAGTATATGGCAAGGGAAATGATTTCTTTGACCGGGGTTAGCGGTAAAACGCTATTGGGGTTATCCAATATCTTTTCCCTCTTAGCGAATATCTTTTTAGAAAACGATGCCACTATTGCGGAAATAAATCCCCTGGCCCAAACCACGGATGGAAGGAGAGTGGCCTTAGACTGCCACCTGGAAATAGACGATGACGCCCTGTTCAGAAACAGATCAATTGCGGAGAAGGAGAATGATCCGGATAGAATCAAAGGAGAACGAAAACAAAGCGATTTTGAAAAAAAGGCGGCCGAGATTGATAATCTGGATCAAAAAGGGGTAGCCGGAAGGTTGATCGAGTTTGATGGAAACTTAGGATTAATTATCGGTGGCGGGGGGGCTTCCCTTACTGCATTTGACGCCGTTCAAAGACACGGCGGTCATCCCGCAAACTATTGTGAGATCGGTGGCAATCCTTCAGTGCTCAAAACAAAAGAGCTCACAAAACATATACTCTCAAAACCAGGCGTGGAAAAAATTGCCGTGATCATGAATGTCGTAAGTAATACCCGGGTCGATCTTATGGCCAGGGGCGTGATAAAGGGCATCATAGAGTCCGGGAAAAACCCATCAGATACATTGACTGTATTCAGGATCCCGGGTGCATGGGAAGGTGAGGGGTTTAAGATCCTCAAAAAATATGGTGTGGACTACTGCGACAGAACCGTCTCCATTGATGAAGCTGCCCGCAGGGGCGTTGAGAAGTTAATGAGGGGTTAGGATGGCTATATTAGCTGACGAAAATACAAGAATTATTGTCCAGGGCATTACCGGCAGAGAGGCCGTAACCTTTACCAAAGATATGATTGATTACGGGTCAAAAGTTGTCGCCGGTGTTACTCCGGGTAAGGGTGGTCAGGATGTTTACGGAGTGCCTGTCTTTAATACGGTTTTTGAAGCCTTAAAAGCATATCCTGCAGATGCCAGCGTTATCTCTGTGCCACCGGCAATGATAAAGGGAGCTGCTCTTGAGGCCTTATCTAATGGAATCAAGTTGTTGGTGATCGTTGCGGAAAGAGTGCCGCGCAAAGACACGATTGAAATCCTGGAAGTGGCCAGGTCAAACGGCGCTGTAGTTATAGGGCCTAACACACTTGGCATGATTAACCCCCATACCGTAAAGATTGGTATGGCGGGCGGTCCGGTGGAAAATGTAAAGAGCGCCTATATGCCCGGACCTGTAGGTATTGCATCCCGGAGTGGGGGTATGACCACGGAGATCGCTAATCTCTTAACTATTAACGGGATAGGGCAAAGCACATGTAGGTAGTGTACAATTTATTGTGTAAATTCTGAAGATGTAGAAAAAAGGGCGCTTTTCCTTTAAAAGGGTTTTAACCAAAAAGCCAAAAAGAAAGGAGAAGCACTCATGAAA
>JAFDAP010000574.1 GCA_019313765.1 Deltaproteobacteria bacterium
ATCCCGACACACATGAAAACACCACTCTCCAATATCCCCCCAGTTATTCACCGCAGATACCCATCTTTTGGCCGCCGCATGTTTGGCCTTTTCCTCATCAGTCTCGTAGCCCTTTATCTATCTTCAATATGTTCCTGATGTACTCGCCCTCCTGCCATAACAGGGGATATTGCTGCTCCAGTTCCTCCTGGCTGCGGCCTCTGGCGTCCACGATTTCGGAAAGATCAGTCCGGGTCAACATAAAGCCGTCAAGTATCAGATTCTTATCGCGAAATGCCTTATTCTTGCTCAACGCCTTTAGTTGCCCCAGGGCCGCAAATCTGTCCATATTGCCTGAGATGCCGCCATGATGGAGGCCATGCGGCTCAAGGAAGCAGACACGAACGGCCTTTCTTTTTCTGTGCTTTACCCACAGGATAAAATCAGGATAGAAACCTGCCCGGTTGAATAACCCTATGCCTACATTCGGCAAATTGCGAAGCAGGAAAATCTCGTACTCCTTGTAAGGCTCATTATCCTGATTTCTCTGCCAGAACCTCCTGATGTCATCTATCAAGCGGGATTCACTTTCAACAATCGCAGGAGGCGTTACAGAAACATGCTTCCGCCATTCCTTTCCGCCGTCTTTAAGGAGCGGATTGAAAAGATGTCTGTCGAAATGAAGCCTTGGCCCTTTCCGCCGTCTTTAAGGAGCGGATTGAAAAGATGTCTGTCGAAATGAAGCCTTGGCAGGGGATGCAACAATTTTTCCCTGTACACTTCATCCCCCCTGAGCAGTAATGCCTCGATTTGATCCAAAAATGTGCCCGGCTTAACGCTGAGCCTGTAAGCATGCGTTACAGCTTTGTCTTTCCAATTGTCCTCAAGCCGTCCCGGACGGGTATATTTGCTTTCCTCTTCCCTGATTTTTTGGTTGAGGAAGTGTTCAAAATAGGTCCGCAGAATCTGCCTTGCACCATGATTCAGTTGCTGAGGGTTGTGCGCATCATCTTCCTTCAGATACAGCGTTGAAGATTGCAGGACCTCTTTTAAAACAGGTCGTGGAATAAATACGCCGGGACCTTCCCTGGTCCTTAGGTTTTTGTACTCCACCAGATCCGCATAAAGGGAATCCACATCCAGGAGGTTTAGTGTCTCCGACTTCTTAAAATCAGCAGGGGACCGGTATTCTGCCGAAGATTCCTGAATCGCAGCCGCATATCCATCGGAAGTCAATGTCGTGACCCTGGGAGTAAGATCGATTGAAACAAACGGACGGGTCGCTTTTAAGGTCCAGGTTCGCTCTCTCACATCAAAGGTATCATCCGGCACAGGGATAGGCAATTTGGGCCAGGGGTCCATCAGCCTTGTCTCAAGATAATAATCCTTTCCTGCGTTTTCCTGTTCAATGTAGTCCCTGAAGCGGCCCACAAAATCGGCGTTCCATCCGAAGATATAGAGCGTTTCCAGATGCGCAATTCCGGTGGGCTTAGATGTAACCTCCGGCAATGCCTCCGTCCTTTTGAGGGTCATGTTTTTACCCTTAAGACGAACTCCCCTGCCAAACAGTTGAATAATCTGAGACCCTTCCCCTTTGCCCACGTTCATCAGTCCCATAGATGATACACGCCAACTGGACCATCCCTCGATAAACTTCTTAGCCCCGATGAGGATATTGACCCGTGAGTCCGGCATCCGGATTTCCTTAAACTGGGATTTGCTGAAGCTGTCGGCCTGCACCTCGATCTCCAACTGTTCCTTAATGAGCTTCTTAAATGACGCAACATCGCCAATGTTGATAACGCCGAAGTAGGGACTTTCCTTGCCCCTGACCGTGGAAGAACGCAACGCGAGTTCTCCGTCAACCTTTTTTATTTCCCATACTTCCAGTCCACCCCCGCCGTGGAAGATGTTTTTTCTGATCTCCTTGTATACCTGCCTGGCGCTGCGTCCCAAAAGATGGTGGATATGCGAGGCAAACAGGTCCTCTCCGGTCTCCTGGTCCTTAAACCCGCTGTTGCCGCTTAGAATCATTTCCATGGTATTAGCGGCCCATTCAGGTTCTTCAAGGAAGCGCTTTATAAAGGCTAAAACCCTGACCACATCCGTCCGCTCCACCTTCGCTGCCTTGTTGTTGTCCCTTTCGGCCCCCTTCTTCCTGCTGACACTGGTCCCGAGCAATACCCACAAAGGCTTTTCAATGTTAAAAGGGTGATACTTCCGCCTGTGTTTCATAAAAAGAGAGATTTGATGAAAGTAAGTGAGGAGCCCTCCTAACATAAGCTCCTGGGCATGGCTTTCCCGGGCCCTGGAAAGGTTCAATACCTTGAAGTTTTTTCCATAGCCGTCAGTAAAAAAATGGCTGTAAGAGAAATCGAAAATAATGGATTTCCCATACTCTTCCAAAAGGACGGTCCGGGCCCTCTGGCTCACAGCGGCGATAGCCTGGGCAAAGGTGGCACTGTATTCAAATAAAAAGCCGTTTTCACTGAGTTTCTGCTGCCGCCCCTTCCAGGTCCTGGCCTCGCTCCCCGTGCCCTTATGGCCTTCGTCCACAAACACCAGATTATAAGGACCAATCTCGTCAATAAGCAGGCTCACCCCGTCTTTGGAGCGCTCTTCCGTTAATTTATGTATCTCAATGACCTTGACCCTGGGTCCAAAAAGGCCGATACCGTCCCGGTC
>JAFDAP010000575.1 GCA_019313765.1 Deltaproteobacteria bacterium
GAGGGCGCCGTCTTTTCGCGACTTAGCAGTGGGGGAAACCGCAGCTCGACGAAGTCGAGAATGCGGAGGGGGCAAGACTCCCCCGCAGATAAGTCGCTGAAAAGACCAGCCCGGGAGGCTCGGAACGGAAGAAAAGCCCTACTGCCCCTCGAATCAGGGGCAGAAGATGCATCTAACCTATCACCCGGCAATTGTACACCCCCTGTGTCCAAGCACCCAACTTATGGGTAACGGTCAGATTACTAAAGGGGGGCAAGGGGGGGATTTTTTACGATGAGCGTATTCAAATGCAAACTATTAGATGATCTCCATAATATCTCCAACAAAGCAAAGGTTTTCGTCTGGCATGAAGCTGTTTAATGATCACAGAATCTTTAAGGTCCTGGCAGTTTGCTGGATGGCCATCATTTTCTGGCTGTCTTCCATGCCGGACCTGCCCTCTCCATCCCTTTTCAGTGCCCAGGACAAACTTGCGCATGTCCTGGTTTTTGGTGTTTTAGGTTTCCTTTTCAGCCGTTCATTCAGTCCGCGGGATGAGAATTTACCCTTCACGCGTGTCCTGCTGGTCACCTTGATGGTGGCCGTATACGGAGGGTTTGACGAGGCGCATCAACTATTTGTGCCGGGACGGGAAGCGAGCCTGGGAGACCTGGCAGCAGATGCGGTGGGTGGCTTTCTTGCAGGCCTTTTCTTCTGGAAAAGATAGCCTAAATTAACTTTGACCGGTGATTTTTTTTGACATCTTAGACCGGTTCTGTAAAACTCCAACTTTTAGGAAGTTCTTTTTTATTAAACAGCGGCGTAGCCGCGTTTCATAAAATCGCGGAGCGATTTTATAACTTGATTCTATGTTAATGATCAGAAAACTGGGTGCCGCAACACTGAGGAATTTGCGAATAATGGGGCTTATGGGCCTTTTTTTATTCAAGGGCTTTTTTTACAGCGTCGTTCCCCCGATCAAGTTCTCCCGGGTGCTCAAGCAGGTTCACTTTATCGGGTTTCAATCCACCATGGTGATCATGCTTACCGGGTGTTTTGCAGGCATGGTCCTGGGTTTTCAGGCGTACAACAGCCTGCGCCAGTTCGGTTCGGATGCATTTTTAGGACCGGCGGTGGGACTTGCCCTTATCAAGGAATTAGGACCCGTGTTTTCCGCTTTTGTGGTTACTGGAATGGCAGGCTCTGCCATTACCGCTGAAATAGGCATTATGCGAATCAGTGAGCAGGTCGATGCGCTGGAACTAATGGGGCTCAATCCATATCGTTACCTTGTGGTGCCGAACTTTTTGGCGATGATAGTCTGCATGCCGTTACTGACGGCCATTTTTGATGTTGTCGGTATTTTCGGGGGATATCTGATCGGGGTAAAACTCTTAGGTGTAAGTGCCGGCGTATATTTCGGAGAGATGGCCGCCTATGTGGATATGGCAGATGTCATGGAAGGAATTTACAAATCCTTAAGCTTCGGTATTATTATTGTCTGGGTTTGTTGTTTCAAGGGGTTTTACACGGGAATATTTACCGGTTTCGGCGCTGAGGGTGTCAGCAAGGCAACCGTTCAGGCGGTTGTCATGTCCTTCGTGTTGATCCTTGTATGGGATTATTTTATGACTTCTGTCCTTTTTTAGGGGTGTTATGATCAGGATTGATGATATCTATAAGTCATTTGACGGAAACGAAGTCTTGAGGGGCATCTCTTTGGAGATCAAAAAGGGAGAAGTGGTAGCCCTGATCGGGGGAAGCGGTTGCGGCAAGAGTGTGCTTCTGAAACATGTGGTCGGGCTGATGAAACCGGATAGCGGCAGTGTAACGGTGGACGGCAAGGATATGAGCATGCTCAGGGGCGGGGCATTGACCGGTTTGAGGGAGCGGTTTGGTTTTCTCTTTCAGGGGGGGGCACTGTTTGATTCCATGACCGTGTTCGAGAATGTTGCCTTTCCCCTGAAAGAAAAGACAAAATTGAGCAATCAACTCGTGCGGGAAAGGGTGTTCAGGGAGCTTGAGCATGTGGGCCTGTCAGGCTCGGAATACAAGTATCCTTCTCAG
>JAFDAP010000576.1 GCA_019313765.1 Deltaproteobacteria bacterium
CGTCCACATCCTCGAGGAAACTAACAATCTTCCTGTTGATTAGAAGCGCCAGGGTCTCTTCAACCGTTTTTTCAAATTGGTCAAAGGCATTGGCCATGGGGATTTCATATGTCTTGAGGAACCCTAACAGCATTTCCATTGTGGCGGTCAGTTCATGAAGAAGAAAACCCCTACGATGTTTAGTGAGAATGGTTGATGCAGTAAGGGACAAAGGGGTCACAAGGGTCGTCTTGTTAATAGACCGGATCAGTTGAAATGCCAAAGGCTTTAAAGACTCTTGTTCGAGGACCTCTTTCTCGTCAAGGTATTGATTGAGTGAAAAGGGCTCGCCAAAGCGGATGTAAATCTTCCCGTATTTCTTTTTCAGAAAACGCCTGGCCTTTATCATCTGTTTAAAACTTTCCCGTTTTTTTTCAGTGCCGCCTAACTCTTTCAGGTAGGACTTCTCCTCTAAAATGCGGTCATAACTGATGGAGACCGGGACGAATACCAGGTCTTTACAATATCCATCCTTACGCGCCTTTAAAAGGATAGAGAGAAAACCGATCTTTGGGAGGATCAGCTTGCCGCTCCGGCTCCTTCCTCCCTCAATAAAAAATTCAAGAGGGTGCCCCTCTTCAAGGAGTACCTTGATATACCTTTCAAAGACCTGTGAATAGAGCCTGGCCCCTTTAAAGGTTCTGCGGATAAAAAACGCCCCTGATTTTCTGAAAATATGGCCCATGGGCCAGAAAGCCATGTTTTTGCCTGCTGCGACTCGGGGCATATGCACATGGTTGAGCACAAAGATGTAATTCAGCACGAGGTAATCGATATGGCTTTTGTGAGACGGGATGTAGACAACATTGCCCTTTCTGGCCCAGTCCCTTACCATGGCCAGTTCTTGCGGATTTGCGTCAATGCCCTGGTAGATCTTTTTCCAGAACCACGTCAGAGCCATGAAAAAAAACTGCACATAAGCGACATTGTAATCCGCCGCGATCTCGTCAAAATTGGCGCCCGCCTCTTTTCTCAACTGCTTCAGTCTCTTTCCGTTTCCTGCGGCCATTTTTTCAATGGTTCCAGTAATCTCCCGGTCTCCGAGGACTTTTTCCTTAACTTGCTGCCGGGATTTCATAATGGGACCTAATATCACCCTTTTCTGCCCGTCAATGCTTTCAATGAGCAGTTGCCTGATTTCCGAGGTAAGTTCTTCTGCGGGCCGGGATTCAGGCTGGCTTTCCATGTATTCCTTGAGATTCAGGGGCCTTCCGAAGTCAATAAACGCCTGGCGGTGATGTCTGAAAAAAAGACCGATTTTTCTTACAAATCCCGGCTTATCTTTGAATCCAAAGAATATGTCTAAGAGGTTTGGATGTTCCTTTTCCGGTGTTTTTTTGTAAAGAATCAGTTGTGGGACAATATAGATAGGTCTCTCCATAGTTTTCTGTGTTTCAATGAGAAAATGGAGATGGTCTTTCTCGGCATGGATGAAGCGTTTTTCAAATCCCTTTGGATCTACAAGGCAAATAAGAGAGCTGGTCCCTTGCCGAATAGCGTCTCTGAAGAAGCCTGTCTTGTAAGGACTCGGTAGACTGCCGTTTTTAAAAAAATAGGCAAGGTGGAATTTTATGACCCTTATGAGTTGTGAAAGAGGTAAAACCAGGGACATGTTCAGGTCAAAGGAAATTTTGGGGTAGGGTAGGCGGCCCCTGCGGAAGCGATAGTGGTAAAGCAGGTAGTCCAGATGCCCCCTGTATTTTATGGCATAGACGACCGTGCCCTCCCTGTGCATCCGCTTAAGGTCACCGGTCATATTTTCATCAAATCGTACGAGCTTGAAGAGCCTGTATAGAAGCCAGCTTAGAAAAAAACCGGGCTTATGATCAAGTACAAAGGGGTAAAAAGGTTTTTCTTGAATAGAATTCATATATATCGACCCGCCCTTACTGGTGCCGTCCCACAAACGCCTCGATTCCAATCCCGTCTTAACAAGGGGGAATTATTATGAATAAGTATTTCCCTAATCTAATAATCTCATCTTCCTGATAAATCAACCCTAACCT
>JAFDAP010000577.1 GCA_019313765.1 Deltaproteobacteria bacterium
TGGGTCTGAACAGTGAATCCAGGGCACTCTACGTTGTGGCAACAGGACCGGTAAAGGCGCTTAGTTGATTTTACCCAGATATTGCGTTAGAATTTACCTTAAAGAGATATTTTTTCCAACATCGGGGTTCATCATAATTGCCTTGGGGAGGGTAGGAAATCAGAAATCAGAGAAACAGGAGGTAAAAGAGGATGGAAAACAAACCGGATAAATTTGTGTGTGCCCACTGTGGTTACACTGCTGAAGGTGAATTCACAGGGGATATCTGCCCTGAATGCGGTCAGACCTTCTGGAAATGTGGCAAGTGTGGCTTCCTTGTTACGGCTGTAACGCCACCGGACGCATGCCCTCAGTGCAAGGAAAAATGTGATTTTTTGAACGTTACCTGCTACACGCCGGAGTGTGGGGGGCCAGGCCATATTGACACCCGTTTATAGGCAAGAGTTACGAATCTGATTTGTGAGGCTAAAAGTGGATCAAGACAATATTATGGTAAGATGTGCCAACTGCGGGGCTAAAAATCGAATCCCTAAAGAGAGGTTAGACCAAGGGCCGATATGTGGCAAGTGCAAAACCCCCCTGAAGGCGGCGAATTCTCCTGCTGTTCCTGTTGATGTCACTGATCAAACCTTCAACCGGGAAGTCTTATCCTTTTCCGGCCCGGTCCTTGTGGACTGCTGGGCCCCATGGTGCGGACCCTGCAGGACGGTTGCGCCGGTACTTGAACAATTAGCATCAGAATATGCCGGCCGCCTGAAGATTGCAAAACTAAATGTGGATGAAAACCCCGCAACCGCATCACAATATGGCATTCAGAGCATACCCACCATGCTGCTATTTAAGAACGGAAACCATATTAACTCACTGGTAGGCGCCCTGCCAAAGCATGAGATAGCGCGGCATTTGGAAACGATTCTTACTACTTAACCAGTTTGAATTTCCCTTTTACGGCGCCACATACGGGGCAATTATCCGGCGGGTTATCCTCGGCGACATAACCACAAACCTGGCATACGTAATAATCGGTCTCACGATCGGACAACATATCGTTCATTGCCTTTTTGTAAAGCTCGGCATGACCCGTTTCAACGTCCTTGGAATGGGAAAAAGCCTTTAATGCCCCTTCCTTTCCCTCATCGGAGGCGTCTTTTATCAGGCTGGGATATTCTTCTGCATTTGCCTTGATCTCATTTTGAAAAGCGGTTTCGAGATTTTCCTCTGTGGATCCGATCTTGCCACGCATCAGTAACAGGAACCGGCGGGCATGGACAGATTCCGCCTCGGAAACGGCCCGAAACAGGCGGGCTATCTGGGAATAGCCTTCCGCATCAGCTTTTTTGGAACAGGCTGCGATTCGGATAGCGGCCTTTGATTCAGCAGCAAAGGCATAGGCAAGGTTTTTTTCTGTTTTTTCCGGCATAGCATTGGACTCCTTAATTTGTAAGAGTTTATAGGTTCCCCCGCACTATGTGCGGGGATCTTCGACAGGGTTCAACGTTCAGGGTTAGGGACAAGGCCAAATTTGAAGACCCGAAGTCCTTGTAAAAAAATGCTGGTTTTGCCACATAATTGCCAATACACCGCCGAATTTCAGATTGGGAATGACGAAGCCGGGTGCTTCTCACATAAGTATAAGTAGGCCTCCAAAATGCAGCCCAGGGGCAAGAACATAACCTTGAACCTCTGAACCTTTGAACCCTTGAACGGCTACTTTATTTTTTCTGATCGTATCTGCTTAACAAAATTGAAGCGTTTTGCCCTCCGAATCCGAAGCTGTTGTTTATGGCCTTTCCTATCTCCTTGTCGATCGGTTTCTGGGGTACGTAGAAAAGATCACACCCTTCCCCAGGGTTTTCAAGATTAATGGTCGGATGGATTTCCCCCCTCTCCATCATGAGGGCCGTGGCGATCATCTCGATGCCGCCTGAGGCTCCTATTAAATGGCCGGTCATTGATTTGGTGGAGCTGATGGCCACGTGGTTGGCGGCTCTTCCAAGAGCCTTTTTGATTGCGAGCGTTTCAACAGGGTCATTCAGGAGGGTT
>JAFDAP010000030.1 GCA_019313765.1 Deltaproteobacteria bacterium
CCTGCTCGCCTCTATTCCTGTCCGGGACGCTAAGGGACAGGTCCTTATGATGAACGAGTACTTAGAGAGGCGCTTCGATTTCAAGCCTACCGGGTTCTGGCTGACCGAGCGGGTCTGGGACCCTGCCCTTCCCCTGACACTGGCGGGCACGGAAATGGACTACACCGTGGTTGATGACACCCATTTCTATTATGCAGGTCTCAAGCCTGGCGAAATCTACGGCCGTTATGTAACCGAAAAAGAGGGCCACACCCTGAGCATCCTGGCCACGCCCATGATCATGCGTTACCTTATACCGTTTAAACCGGTGGAAGATGTCTTAGGCCATCTCAGGGAGCTGGAAGAGGCCGGCCACAATGTGGCCCTTTATGGTGATGACGGTGAAAAGTTCGGGCTCTGGCCCGGAACATATGAATGGGTCATTGAGAAGGGATGGCTGGAAAGATTCTTCTCTGCTGGAAAGATTCTTCTCTGCTATATCCGAAAACCAGGACTGGCTTAAGACAGTCCTGCCCGGAGAATATGTGGCATCCAGGCCATCCCTTGGCCGCATCTACCTTCCACAGGCATCTTATGAAGAAATGACCGAATGGGCACTGCCGCCTGAACAGGGCCGGGCACTTGAAGATATTGTTACTTCACTCAAAAACGAAGGCCGGTGGGATGAGTGGCGTCCCTTTGTGAGGGGAGGTGTGTGGGACAATTTTCTGGTCAAGTATGACGAGGCCAACAGGATGCATAAGAAGATGCTCTTTTTGAGTGAGAGGGCCGGCCATGATGATGAGGCCAGAAATTATCTCTGGCGGGCACAGTGTAATTGCGCATACTGGCACGGCGTGTTCGGCGGGCTCTACTTAGGCCACCTGAGACGGGCCGTGCATGAGAACCTTCTTAAGGCCCAGGCCCGGATTATGGAAAAATCAGGGGATGATCTCCAAATGCAGAGGCTCGATTTTGACAAGGATGGGGCCGAGGAGATCCTGATCTTGAACCGAAGCCTGAGCCTTGGCCTTGACCCCAACCGGGGCGGAGGGATGTTTGATATCTGCCATCTACCTGAGGCAGTGAACCTGAGCGACACCCTTACCCGAAGGCCCGAGGCATATCACCGTCACATAAATGAAGTCCCGCAAGACGGGGGCGAAAGCGGTGACGGAATTGCCTCGATACATGATGTGGCCGGGGCGGGAGATGAAGACCTTGAGCGCCGGCTCGTATTCGACGCCTATACCAGGGCTTCACTTTTAGACCACTTCTTAGGACCCGGGGCCACACCTGAAGGATATGCAGCCAATGAATATCCCGAATCAGGGGATTTTGTGCAGGGCCGTTACCGGGTTGAACAGGCCGATGTTTCTCCCGATCATGCCATTGTGGAGATGAGTCGAACCGGTCAGGTAAATGGAGTCAGCTTTAAGGTAAGCAAGACGATCCGGGCAGGAAAAGATGCGCACGTGATATTTGAATATGCGTTTGAATGTCAGGGCCATGAGCCGGTATCAACCCTGTTTGGATGCGAGTTTAACCTGACAGCTTATTCCGATGAGGACAGGGAAAGATACTATCGCATTCCTGAACCAGACAGGCGGCGGGAGATAAAAGAGACCGGATCTGAGGATAAGCTGACGCACTTTGAACTGGTAAATGGCCCGGACCGCCTGTGCGCTTCCTTTTCATTTTCCAGTCCGGTCTCAGTATGGTTCTTCCCGCTCATGACCATATCCAAGTCCGAAAAGGGATTTGAGCGCACCTACCAGGGCTCCAGCCTCCTTTTCCTCCATCCCCTAAACCTGTCCCCCGGACAAAAGACTCAATTTCAAATTGAATTGGAACTTATCGAGTTATAAAATTGCTTCGCAATTTTATGGAACGCGGCTTCGCCGCTCAAAAAGCAGGGGGTCAGACCATTGCGCATGAGAATGAATACCATTTGATCAATTGATTCTTATCTTTTTACCAGCGTCCCCATTTCAAAGAACCAGCAAGGCTTACGCCAATTCAAGTTCATGATTAATCGTGGTGTGGAATGCGATCTTTACACGGCACAGGGTTTCGAGGCGTTGGGCGCGGTGCTGACCGGTGCAGTAACGGGGTCCTGGCAGATTCCGGATGCAGATAAAGGCACCGGTATCACCGGTTTTTCCGAAAAAGGCGAGCTCTGGAAGCGGCGTCGCGTACTGGCACGCGATTTCTGGGTCGATGCATGAGCGCAATTCAACTGAAGCGCCCCAGAGGTTAAACGGTTGTAAAGCGAGAAAGCACAGCAGCAAACTCTGGGCTGAGCTTTGTTAGCTCTTTTCAGCTGGGGGACTGATCATATGACATCCAATGGATTTATTGTTCCTTGATGCAGCCACCGTTACCATTATAGCAGACTGCGTTCCGTGGAAAAGGCTGATGATATCTTTTGATATAGGCGTTTCCTTGTAAAAATCCTCGATTCTCAAATACATATGCCTGAGATCTTCGAGTGCACGTTTCAGCCTTGAACGGCTTCTTACAATCCCTACATAGTTCCACATAGTATTCTTTATCATCATCCAATCCTGTGCAATGAGCGCCGGGTCTTCTTTCTCTACCTTCCTGGTTGGTATCCATTCACGAACCGTATTCATGGTCTTTTGCTCCACTATCTCCTTTGTATGGATCCTCCAGGCCATATCTTTAGCGGCAAAATAGCCCCAGGTAAGCCCTTCCAGTAAAGAGGTGGATGCCAGCCTGTTTGCGCCGTGCAGACCTGTGCAGGAGACCTCGCCCACGGCATACAAACCGTTCAAAGTGGTTCTCCCCTGAGTATTTACGTGTATCCCCCCGCAGAGATAATGCGCAGCAGGCACAACAGGAACAGGCTCGTTTGTGATATCAATCCCGGCATCTTTGCATGTCCTGCAGATCGTGGGAAATCTTTCCTCGATGTTTCCGTGTACGTGGTTTGCCACATCCAAAAGCACATACTCCTGCTTGTTCTTTATCATTTCCATCCAGATAGCGGCAGTTACTTCATCCCTTGGCGCGAGGTCTTTGAGCTGGGGATTGTATCGCTCCATAAAATACTCTCCCCGGAGGTTCTTCAGCCGGGCCCCCTCGCCACGCACTGCCTCTGAGATGAGGAATCTTCTCTTGCCCGGGACATAAAAAGTCGTGGGATGGAATTGGATGAATTCCATATTTATTACCCGCGCACCCGCACGCTTGGCCATAACAATACCGTCGCCTACAATGCCCTTTTCACTTGTGGAATGGATATAGATATCCCCGAGACCTCCGGTTGCAATAACAGTGTACTGGGCCAGAATGGCAGCTACTTCCTTTTCTTCATGCATAAACACGTAAGCGCCAAGACACCGATCCCCAAGAACATAACGCGACTGAATATTTTTTGAGTGATGCTGCAATGTAATAATGTCCACGGCTGTTGCGCCTGTGATAACCTCGACATTGTCTTGCCTTTGCAAGGCGGCAATCAAGGCGCTTTCTATATCCTTCCCGGTGTGATCAGCCGAATAGAGGATCCGGTTGATCGAATGCGCCCCTTCCCTTGTAAGATCAAGAGCTTCGTCTTCTGAGCCCCGGATATGAGTGAAATTAACATGCAGTTCATCTATCAGCAGTTCTTTAACAATTTGAGGCCCCTTTTCGGAAAGAAATTCTACCGCTTCAATGGAATTGATCCCTCTGCCTGCCCGGATAATATCCTTTTTAAGAAGCTGCGGGCTATCACTTTCCCCCTTGTAAACAATGCCGCCCTGGGCCAGGTTGGTGTTGGTAATGGTGGGATGAGAACGCTTCGTGATTAGTGTGACATTGATGCCCTCCTTTGCAGCAACAAGTGCACTTGTGGCCCCGGCAATGCCCGTCCCTATAATGAGACATTCGGTCTGTTTTATTGATCTGCTCATCGCTATATCCTCAGCATCCGCTCAAGGGCAATTCTCGCCCCTTGGGCGATATCATCAGCAACTGTTACCTCATGCGCATACTTGAGATCGGACAGGGTCCCTGCGAGCGTTTCCACGGTAATCTTTTCCATATCCTCACATAATACCTTCTTCAGCGGCATTATCGCCAGTGTTTCCTTGAAATCCGTGGCTGCCCTGTTTACCATATTGAATTCTGTCCCTATGGCAACCCTCTCTCCTGGCGGCAAAGACCTTATATACTCCAATATTCGTGAAGTAGAGCCTGCCTCATCGCTTGCCTTTACTGTCTTTGGATCTACCTCAGGATGTACGATAACCCTCACTCCCGGGTGTTTTTCCCTCATGTTTTTTATATCAGAGGGCTTAAGTTGCGGCCAGTGGACCGGACACCATCCCTTCCAGAGAATCACTTTTGATCTTAAAATAGTTTCCTCATTGAGTCCACCCATATCTCGGTCCGGATCCCACTCAACAATACTGTTTTCGGGAATTTCTAAGGATATGGCTGTGTTCCTGCCCAGATTCCTGTCGGGGAAAAACAGTATCTTCTTTGTTTTCTTAAATGCCCAACGGAAGACTTTTTCCGCATTGCCTGAAGTGCACACAATCCCACCGTTTCTCCCGCAGAAGGCCTTAGTCAGAGCGCTGGAATTTACATAGGTCGCGGGGGTAATGTCTCTATCAATACATGTAATCAACTCCCAGGCACCCTCAATATCCTCGATGCGGGCCATATCCGCAAGTGGGCAACCAGCTGATGGATCGGGGATAAAAACATGCTTTTCAGGGGCAAGGATGGAGGCGGTCTCCGCCATAAAATAGACGCCGCAAAAAACAATGGTTCCTGCTTCCCTTATACCGGCAGCCTTTCTTGCCAATTCCAGGGAATCACCGATATAGTCGCAAAATTCTATTATATCATCGTTCTGATAGTGGTGGCCCAAAATAATGAGTTTTTTCCCTAAAGCAGCCTTCCTTTGCCTTATGATTTCCCGTGCCTCTTTCTTTGTCATGAAGTCTCCTCGCAAACGTTCACCCACCCCTTTGCCAAAGGATGGGCCGTCTCTAATGCAGGGTTGGAGGGCTGAGCTATTACGTATCCTCTATTAGCATTGTAATATCCAATGCCTTTACTGAATGCGTAAGCGCGCCTATAGAGATATAATCGACCCCGGTCAAGGCCACTTCGCGTATATTGTCAAGGGTAATCCCACCGGAGGCCTCGAGAGGAATCTTTCTATTCACAATATGTGCCGCCTCTTTCATATCTTCAAGCGAAAAGTTGTCGAGCATAATCCTGTCTATCCCGATCCTTAAAAGGTCTTTTACATCAGGAAGCGATCTTGCCTCGACCTCAACAGGTAAATCAGGAAATGCATCTCGTATCCTTTTCACGGCTTCCCTAATAGAACCCACTGCATCGATGTGATTATCCTTGATGAGCGCCATATCATAAAGGCCCATCCGATGATTGGCTCCGCCGCCGAGTCGCACTGCAAGTTTGTCAAGAAACCTGTGGCCAGGAGCAGTCTTTCTTGTATCTAATATCTGCGTCCCGGTCCCCTCGAGCCTTTTAACATATTCAGCAGTTGCCGTTGCTATCCCTGACATACGCTGCAGGAAATTCAAAGCGACTCGTTCTGTCTTCAATATGCTCATCACAGGGCCATATACAGACGCTATTTTTTCCTGCGGGTATATCCTCGTGCCATCCATTACATAAGCTTCAAATGTAATCTCGGGATCCTGTCTCTGAAAGACCTTCTCCGCAATATTTATTCCGGCAACGATACCTTCCTCTTTTGCCAGCATTGCCGCGCGCAGGCAATCCTGTTTAGAAAAAATCGCTTCTGATGTCTTATCCTGGCCATCTTCAGCAAGCGCCAAGTCAATAATATGGGTGATAGGCTCTTTGTTATCCACTCCAGAACACCTCCATTTTGTGTTTTTTGGGTCGTTGTGGTAGCAATGCCGGTCACCCGGCACCCCCCACACAGTCCCGGACGTGCGGTTTTCTCCCGCCATCGGCGGGATTCCTCGGTTGTACTCGCTTCCGCGCAAGACAGAAAACTTCCCTGGGCTTGCTCTGATATTAACCTGGCAATTAAATAGGGGAAGGCCTCTGCCAGAAAACCCTATAAATTAAGGGTTTGCTGAAAATTTGTATTGTATTTAATTGCCGGTTTAATATCAATGGAGATAAGAAAATACCAGGCATAAGCGGACGGAGATGCATCACCAAAGACTTCGAATAAAGTCGCCTACAGCACTGATCCCTCTCTCTTCCATAATACGGATGCTCTGCGACCCAATGACCGCAATATCCGCTTTTCCCTTCAAGAAATCGAGATCATACTTTTCTTTAACACCAAAGCCCATGGCCAGGGGCAGGGGAGTGGCACCCCGGCACCGAACGAGGTATTGGCCTAACTTGTCGGAGAAACTTGTTTTGGCGCCGGTGACGCCCTTCCGGGCCACACAATAAATAAAACCTCGTGCAAAAGAAGCAATATACTTCATGCGTTTTTCTATGGTCGCAGGTGAAAAGATAAAAATGGGCGCAAGGTTTTTCGAGTTCATCGCCATCAGGTACTCATCTGCCTCTTCGGGTGGGAGATCCGGGACAATGGCGCCTCGCAGGCCCTTATCCGCCATGACGGACACAAAACGCTCAACTCCATGCCTGAAAAGGATATTGTAGTAGCTCATTATGAGAAAGGGGATGTTAAATCTACGAGCTACCTCCCCGGCAAAATCAAGGCATTCCCTGACAGTTACGCCTTGCCTCAGAGCGATCTGATTCGCCTTGAGAATTACGGGTCCATCGGCAACAGGTTCTGAGAAGGGGATCTGCAGCTCCATCAGATCAACCCCCGCATCTACCATCGTTTCAATGATCCTGAAAGAATCCTCTAAAGAAGGATAGCCAAGCACGATATGGGTCATGAGGAGGATATCCTTTTTCTTCAGTCGGTTGCGAAGATAGGTCTCAAGCGCCATATTCATACCCCTTTTTCCGGATAAATTCCTGCCAGCCCGGATCGGCAAATGCATCGGCGATGGTAAAGATGTCTTTATCCCCCCGTCCTGACTGGTTGATCAGGATGATATCGTCCCCTGAAAGGTCCGGGGCTTCTTTGAATGCCCGGGCAAAGGCATGGGCCGACTCGAGGGCAGGTATCAGGCCTTCCTTTCTGATCGTGAGGGACATGGCGTCTAAGACCTCTGAATCGGTGGCCGCTTCAAATCTAATTCGACCCCTCTCACGGTGCGAGGCAAGGATCGGCGATACCCCCACATAGTCTAAGCCGGCGGCCACACTGTGGGTCTCCTTCATCTGTCCGTCCCTATCCTGGAGAAAGTAGGTCTTGTACCCCTGGGCCACACCCACAGATCCATCATCAGATGCAAGTCTGGACGCATGTCTTCCTGTTTCCAAGCCCTCTCCCCCGGCCTCAACCCCCACTAATTCCACAGGGTCATCGAGAAAGCCGCTGAAGATTCCTAAGGCATTGGATCCTCCTCCCACGCAGGCATAAACGCGGGCAGGGAGTTTGCCCTCACGTTCGAAGATCTGCTCCCGGGCCTCCTTGCCGATGATGGACTGAAAATAGGAGACCATCTCCGGGAACGGATGCGGGCCGCATGCCGTGCCCAGTACATAGTGGGTGTCATCCATGTTTGTTATCCAGTCCCGCAGTGCCTCATTAATGGCATCTTTCAAAATCCTGGTGCCGTCCTTTACCGGGATGACTTCGGCTCCCAGGCGTTCCATCCAGAAGACATTGGGCCTTTGTCGTGCAACGTCCACTTCTCCCATGTAAATGGTACATCTGAAACCAAATCTGGCGGCCATGGTGGCTGTGGCGACGCCATGCTGACCCGCCCCGGTTTCCGCAATGACCCGGGATTTTCCCATCCTTTTTACAAGAAGCCCCTGGCCCATAACATTGTTCAGCTTGTGGGCTCCGGTGTGGTTCAGGTCTTCCCTTTTGATGTAGATGCGTGTCCCGCCAAAGTTTCGCGTGAGGTTTTCAGCAAAGGTAAGAGGAGTGGGCCTGCAGGAAAAGGTGGACATGATATCCGCATAATCCTTCCAGAAGGTGGGATCGTTCCTGGCATCCTGGAACGCTTCCACAAGTTCCTCAATAGTAGAAAAAAGGACCTCAGGAATGAAGGCGCCGCCGAATTCCCCGTAGTAACCCCGGTTAATCATTTGACATCTCTCTATTATTTATCTTTCTGATTTTTTCCATCAACTCCCTCATGAGAATAGGGCTCTTTTTCCCGGGCCGCTCCTCTACCCCGCTGTTCACGTCCACTGCGAATGGTCTGACGTTTAAAATGCTGTCCTCAATATTGGCCGGGTTAAGACCGCCTGCTAAGATAATCGGAATCTGCACCTGTTTGGCACTGACTGCCATGTCCCAGTCAAGGGTCTTTCCTGTGCCGCCTCTCTTCTCTTCTGAGTAGGTGTCAAAAAGCAGTGCCCTGACCTTTCCGAGATAGGGTCTGGTCTCTTCGAGGATCGATTCGTCCTTCAGCCTGAGAGCCTTGATTGACCGGGGCATAAACTCTTCACAAATCTCCGGAGATTCATCACCATGGAGTTGAACCAGATCAAGGCCGCAAAAGCGAATAATCTCTTTTATCCTGTCTGGATTCTCATTCACAAACACGCCAATCGTTTGCACAAGAGGGGGAAGATCATAAATAATACTTCGCACCACTTCAGGGATAACAAGCCTGGGACTTGGCGCGAAGATAAATCCAAGGGCATCGGCCCCGAGTTTGGCTGCCAGCAGTGCATCCTCCTTGCTGGTTATGCCGCATACCTTGACCCTTACCCTCTCTTTATTACCCTGAACCATGTCCCGCCAATACCAGTTCCTGTGTCTTTAACCTTATATTGTCACTTTTCATGAGTGAGGTCCCCACGAGCGCCGCGTTTACACCCCATTTTTTCAACAGGTGGATATCCCCGGCACTGGAAATACCGCTTTCACTGACAGTGATGCACCCCTCCGGAACCAGCGGGGCCAGTTCAAGGGTTGTTCGGAGATCCACTTCGAATGTATCCAGATCACGGTTGTTGATCCCTATGATCTCAGCCCCACAATCAAGGGCTTTGTCCATATCCTGCCTGTCATGTACCTCAGTCAATGCAGCCAGGCCCAATTCCCTGCACATTTTAAGCAATGCCCTCAATTTGTTTACTGATAGGATTCGGGCGATTAAAAGAATAGCATCTGCTCCGTATGAAAACGATTCCACGACCTGGGCTTCGTCTAAAATAAAATCCTTGCGCAAAACGGGCAAAGAGACCGCCCTTTTCAGGCGGGGAAGTTGATCCAGGTCTCCCCCAAAGAACCGTTTGTCGGTCAAAAGGGAGATTGCCGCTGCACCTGAATCATCGTAGATCCGGGCGATTGAGACAGGGTCTCTCTTTTCACAAATTCTCCCCGCAGAAGGAGAGTTAAACTTTATCTCCGCAATAAGCCCGATCCTGCCCGGGACCGAAATCGCCCTCGTAAAATCGCGGATGGGAGGCGCATCGTCGCACCTGTAGGTCAAGACCCCTCCCATTATCAGTCTCTCGACCTCCCTCTGTTTCTCGTCCAGTATCTCCTTCAATCGAGAATGCATCTGTTTATATTTCCCAACGGACAAACTCTTCGCACTGCTGTGTAAACCGGATAAGAGAATCGAGTTTTTCCCCTGCCCTGCCTGAATCAATGGAATCCTTTGCCCTTTCAATTCCCTGGATGAAATCGGGGTCAAGACCGGCGGCCATAAACGCGGCCGCGGAATTGAGAAGGACCATATCCCGCTTCGGGCCTTTCTCGCCGTCAAGGATATCCCGGATAATGCGGGCGTTCTCTTTCGCATTACCGCCCTTTATAGTCTCCGGGGCCGCCCTTTTAAAACCATACTCCTCCGGTGTCATTTCAAAGGTGTCCACTTTACCCGCCTTCAGGTGGGAAACCTTAGTGGGGCCACAGATGCTTATCTCATCAAAGGTCCCTTCGCCGCAGACCACAAACGCCTCCCTGGCCCCGAGTTTCCCGAGCACCTTTGCCATCTTATCGGTCAAATTCTGAGAATAGACTCCCAGAACCTGAACCGTGGCCCCTGCCGGGTTGGTAAGAGGACCCAGCAGGTTAAAGATTGTCCTGAGACCTATCTCCTGCCTGGGACCGGCAGCATATTTCATGGCACCGTGAAAAAGAGGGGCATACAGAAATCCCATACCCACTTCCCTGATGCATTTTTCCGCATCGGTACTGGTGATATCCAAATTTACGCCCAAGCTTTCGAGCACATCTGCGCTCCCGCACTTGCTTGAGACTGCCTTGTTGCCGTGTTTGGCCACCCTGACCCCGGCTCCCGCGGCCACAAAGGCCGTGGCCGTGGAGACATTGAATGTGTTGGTGCCGTCTCCGCCCGTGCCGCAGGTATCAAGAATGGTCTCTTCCTCCACGTTTATCTCGTCCCGGTCAATGCTAATCAGATGATTATTGAGACCAATTTTCCTCGCCTTTGCCCTCATAACCCTGGCAGCGCCGGTAATCTCGTCCACCGTCTCCCCTTTCATCCTCAGCGCCGTGATAAAAGAGCCGACCTGGGCAGGTGTTGCCTTTCCGGTCATGATCTCCTCCATGACTTTTTCCATCCCCTCTTCAGTAAGGTCAACCCCTTTGACCACTTTTGCAATAGCCTCTTTGATCATGATTCAGTTCCTCCTTTTGTTATTATGGATGAAATTTCTAATAATATGGCCCCCGACATCCGTTAAAATCGATTCCGGATGAAATTGGACCCCTTCCATTTTATATTTACGGTGTCTCAGACCCATAATCTCCCCATCCTTTGTCCATGCGCTTATCTCCAGGCAGTCCGGAAAAGAGTCCCTGTCCACGATCAGCGAATGATAACGGATGGCTTCAAACGGGTTTGGGATACCGTCATAAATGGTTTGGCCGTCGTGAAAGATCGAAGAA
>JAFDAP010000578.1 GCA_019313765.1 Deltaproteobacteria bacterium
CAGGTGAGGCGGATGGAAGAGGCAAGCGCCGATCTCTTTAAGTTGGCCATTGATTTAGACGGAACACTCACCGGTGAACATGGAATCGGACTGGCCAAGGCCCCATACATGACTTTGGAGCATGACCCGGTGGCAATGGACGTGATGCGCCATATCAAGAAGATGTTTGACCCTAACAATATCCTCAACCCTGGTAAGATGGGATTGGAGGTTAAAAATGGAATCTAAATACGAATTTGAAAAAAAATATCGCGAGCAAATCCTGAAGTGCTCTCGATGCGGGTTTTGCCAGGCGGTATGTCCTGTGTACGGAGCGACCCTCCGGCCTGCCCTTAATGCGCGGGGTAAGATGCTTCTTCTAAAGGAAGTTATGGACGGGAAGATTGAACTGAACGATGAACTGATCGAGACCATGTTCCAGTGCACAACCTGCGCCAATTGTTTCGAGAACTGTCCCTCCGGGGTAGAGGTGCCCGAGATCATTAAGGAGGTAAGGAAGGATATGGTCAAGGTCGGGTCATGCCACCCTGCCTTCGAGGGGATGAATGAAGTTCTAAAGAAGCACACCAATATCTATGCCGAAGACGAGCCAGAGGATTTTGAGAGGGAGAGGAACAAGCAGGCGGAATATGTCTACTTTATCGGTTGCGTAGGGTCTTATCGCGAGGATGAGGCCACCATGGCCACATTAGATCTGTTGGATCGTCTAAAGGTGAACTACACACTGATCGATGAGGTCTGTTGCAGCGGCGTGCTTGAAGATGTCGGGTACCAGATAAACGAAAACCTGGCCATGACGGATATTGATCTGATACTGAAAACGGGCGCCAAAACAGTCATTACCGGCTGTCCCTATTGTTCCCGTACCTTCAACAACAAACCCCAGTATGCCCGGCTCAAAGATGAGGGGGTTAGAATCATCCACATTACTCAGTTTTTACAAGATTTCGATTTCAATGTAAAGACGGATAAGAGGGTGACCTATCATGATCCATGCGATTTGGGACGACATTGCGGGATCTATGAAGAACCGCGCAACACAATCAGGAAGATCGCTACCAACTTTGTGGAAATGCCGGACAACCGTGAAAACGCGCTCTGCTGCGGGGCCGGTGGTGGCGTGAGGGGCGGCTATGCCAAGAACTCCATTGCCATGGCGAGGCGCAGGCTCGAGCAGGCAGAAGAGGTGGGGGCCGAGATTGTACTAACCGAGTGCAATTCCTGCGCCCATAACCTGGCAAATGCCAAATTGCGCAAGCAGAAGTTCAAGATCTATAATACAACCGAGTTTATTAACGAATTGATGGAAGAGGCGGAATAATTTCTTTGACAGGATATACTGGATGTGCTGGATACACCAAACACCATGTAAATCCTGTTAATCCTGTCAAGAATGAAAGGAGGAAAAGAGATGGAAATAGAAGGGTACAACATGCCGGACGATCTTTATTACGAGGAAAATCATTTTTGGGTCAAGGAGGAAGGAGATCTGCTAATCATGGGTATGGATGATTTTGCCCAGACCATGGCCGGTGAAGTTGTCTATGTACAGCTCCCCGATGATGGTAAAAAGCTTAAATTGGGAAAGAAGTTCGCCAAGATAGAATCCGGAAAGTGGCTTGGCAAGGTATATGCTCCGGTAAACGGCGAATTGGCAACAGTGAATGAAGAATTGGAGACCAATCCCGGACTGATCAATGATGACTGCTACGGCAAGGGCTGGATGTACAAGATCAGACCTGATGACAAAGGGGAGTTGGAAAAGCTGATCCGGGGGAAGGACGCAGTCGAAAAATGGATTCTCGCGGATATTGAGAAGTATGCAGAGGAGTAGGAAGTGTGGAGTAGGAAGTGTGGAGTGGGGAGTTGAAATGGGAATTCTTCCTTATTTAACTTTAGGCACTCCAAACTCGTAACTCCAAACCCAATTTCCTATATCAAATATCTATATGTCCAATCAAGATTACAACGTGCGGCAACTCTTAGAGATGGGGGCCTGTACCAACTGTCAGGT
>JAFDAP010000579.1 GCA_019313765.1 Deltaproteobacteria bacterium
GTGGTCCAAAAGGACTGGTGGAACTCGGAAGTTGCAACAAAACGACCCTCAAATTCCCGGATTCCGTTAATCATCACCGTAAATGACACCCTGAAGGCACTCGGTGATTTAGCCACATGGTGGAGACAGCAGCATAACGTACGGGTAGTAGCCATTACGGGCAGTTCAGGAAAAACCACCACAAAGGAGATGGTGGCCAATATCTTAGAACAGGGAAGCCGGACATTAAAGAATCAAGGTAATTTTAACAACCTGATCGGGCTCCCCCTGACCCTGCTGCAATTAGAGGAACGCCACCGAACAGCAGCGCTGGAAATGGGCATGAACCGGCCCGGAGAAATCGGCCGCTTGACCGAAATTGCAGACCCGGACGCCGGCGTGATCACAAACGTGGGCATGGCCCACATTGAAGGATTAGGGGACATCGAAGGGGTAGCAAGGGCAAAAACAGAGCTTGTTGAAAAAATTTCTTCAAGAAGCAAGGTAGTCTTAAACGGTGATGACGAACTCCTATTGAAAACGGCTTCAGGGTTCGGAAAACATGGGATTACATTTGGTCTCGGGGAAAAAAATGATGTCAGGGCCGGCAGAATCCGGAACCTGGGCATAGAAGGTGTCGCCTTTGATCTTTCGTATCGGGGAGTTTACCGGCCCATAAGGCTGGGGGTGCCCGGTCTTCAGAACGTATTAAACGCCTTGGCCGCGGCCGCGGTTTCTCTGTGTCTTGACACGTCTTTTGAGCATATCGTGAAAGGCTTGGGGGACTTTGCAGGACTAAAAGGCCGGTTCATGGTGACTTCCCTTCCGAATGGGATCACCCTCGTGGATGACACCTATAATGCAAACCCTTCCTCCCTGAAGGCGGCCCTTACCTCCATTGGGTCCCTGGTTGATGAAGGGAGAAAGATAATCGTTTGCTTGGGAGAAATGATGGAATTGGGAGATGCAACTGTCCCTGAACACCGTCAAGCCGGCCGCAGTGTGGCGGAACTCGGGACCCATTATTTCTTAGCCATGGGAGAACATGCCCATGAGATGATAAACGGTGCCATTGACTCAGGCATGACCCGGAATCGAGCGGAAGTAGTAATAAGCCATGATGAAATGGTGAAAAAAATAAAGGGTGAGATGCACGAGGGAGACCTGATCTTTGTTAAAGGCTCCCGCAAAATGGGTATGGAAAAGGTAGTGGAAGGACTTGAGTAAATTTTGAACCGTGAACCCTGAACCCTTACTAATAAAGGAGGTCCTTTATGGCTAAAGCAGAGAAGATATTGGTCGTGGATGACGAGAGAGGGATCCGGTATCTCCTGTCGGATGTCCTTTCAGATGCGGGATTTGAAGTGAGCATGGCAAAAGACGGGCAGGAATCCCTCGATCAATTAGAGGACAACCGTTTTGATCTCGTGATCACGGATATCAACATGCCGAGGCTGGACGGGATTGAGATGTTAAAGCGGATGAAAATGGCCGGCAGGAAAGAAAAGGTCATTATCATGACCGCAAACCTCTTGGACTTGAAGTTTGAAGAAGCGGAAGTGCCCCATGTGGTGACACAGCTTCAAAAGCCTTTCAGGATAGACAGCTTTTTGGATATGGTCATTGCTACAGTAAAAAATGGCAAACACATTCCAGGAATGGGTCCCCGGCAAACCGCCGCAGGCGGAGGATTCTGAGGTTGGATGGCAGATGCTTTATAAACTGATCTATCTCTTTCATACAGATTTATCGTGGCTGAATGTATTCCGTTACATAACATTCAGGACCATCCTTTCTACACTGACGGCCCTGATGGTCTGTTTCTTTTTCGGTGGCTGGGCCATAAGAAGACTACGTGAAATGCAGATAGGGCAATACATTCGAGATGACGGGCCACCCAACCATAAGTCCAAACAAGGGACCCCTACCATGGGGGGATGTCTGATTCTGCCGGCGATCATCCTTTCCACACTGTTCTGGGCAGCGCCTGGGAATATCTATATCTGGATCGTGATGTTCGTTAT
>JAFDAP010000580.1 GCA_019313765.1 Deltaproteobacteria bacterium
TTTCCCATCACACAGAACCCGAGGACCTCTGAAAAATATACTGAACTCAGGCGTTTGATCAATTTCAGAAGGTAGTCTTTTTCAATATCTCCCAATACGAAACCATCGAGGGCAGTGCGGGATATCACATGGTACACCGCCGGTTCCCCTTTGACCACCAAACGGGCTATCCTGGGCATCTTATCATCCTCCTTTTCATTGCAAGATATAAAATCAACACCTGTTCGCCAGCATATTTCGAAACACAGGGCTTGTCAAGTATTATTTGCCTGTCCCCTTTCTCTTCTGTAGGGGTAAAAAGTCTAAAACGTTTAACTGACTGAAATAATCCAATTTTTGTTATTTTTGATGAACTCGTAAAAAGTCAAAATCTTCAAAAATCGAACTTATAACTCATTTAAATTATTGAGTGTAAAATTTAATAGTTGGGAAACAGGGCTTTTTACGGTACTATCATGATCAGCAAGAGAGGGGGTTAAACACAAATGAAAGCAATGGTTCTGAACAAAATTACCAGTCTCGATGAGAATAAGAAGCCGCTTGAAATGGTAAATCTGCCGGACCCGCTTCCGAAAGATAACGAAGTTCTGGTGAAGGTCTCTGCATGCGGGGTCTGTCATACTGAATTAGATGAAATCGAGGGAAGGATCCCTCCACCGCGATTTCCGGTTGTCTTGGGACATGAGATTGTTGGAAGAGTGGAAGAAACAGGCAGCAATGCAAATAAATTCAAAATCGGGGACAGGGTGGGAATCGGCTGGATTTACTCAGCATGTGGAGAATGTAAGTTCTGCCTTTCAAGCAATGAAAACCTGTGTGAGAATTTCAGGGCCACGGGCAGGGACGCCAATGGCGGGTATGCAGAGTATGTGGTTGTTTTGGAAGATTTTGCATGCAAGATTCCGGAGGTGTTTTCCGATTGCGAAGCAGCCCCCCTGTTGTGTGCCGGCGCCATCGGTTACCGCTCCC
The DNA here is from genome assembly GCA_019313765.1 of Deltaproteobacteria bacterium. Classification (GTDB taxonomy): domain Bacteria; phylum Desulfobacterota; class DSM-4660; order Desulfatiglandales; family Desulfatiglandaceae; genus JAIOSR01. The sequence continues at coordinate 970 of JAFDAP010000580.1, forward strand.
TCAGATTAACAAACATCAAAGACGGGCAAAACTTGGGACTAACCGGGTTTGGGGCCTCGGCCCACCTCGTACTTAAGATGGCAAGGCACAAATACCCGAACGCTAAAGTCTTTGTCTTTGCCAGGAGTGAAAAAGAAAGAGATTTTGCCAGAGAACTCGGAGCTGTTTGGGCGGGTGACACAGAAGAAGAATCACCCGAAAAACTGCACTGCGTGATTGACACCACGCCCGCCTGGAAACCGATCGTTGAGGCATTAAAAAACCTGGAATGCGGGGGAAGACTGGTCATAAATGCAATTCGCAAGGAATCAGTGGACAAGGAATATCTCTTAAAATTGGATTATCCCTCGCATCTCTGGCTTGAGAAGGAGATAAAGAGCGTGGCCAATGTGGCCAGGAGAGATATAAGCGAGTTTTTGGACCTTGCTGCCCAAATTCCCATAAAACCCGAATTTCAGGAATACAAATTGGAAGAGGCAAATAAGGCATTGGTAGAACTTAAGGAGCGGAAAATCAGGGGAGCCAAGGTTTTGAGAATGGATATATAAAGTGTAAACAAAGGAAAGAAGTAATCAAATTGCTTACTATTTTAAGTTAATTTTTAGATCTTCATTGGAATAGCCAAGAAGTGATAGGACTTTGAAGCACATTTTGACAATATCATTTGAACTTAGATTTGTTTCAAAATAGATATTGGTTTTTTCGATCTTTTGAGGAACACGTAATTTACTTGCGTTTTGTGTAAAATAAGGACGGTTTCGGCCGACAAGTCCTAAAACTTTATCAAAATCTTTTCCATGTGAAGCTATAATAACATCACATAGTGTTATTAGCATATCTATCCAATAATTCACTTCATATGTTTTGCTTTTGAATGAAAAAGAAGAGATAGACTTCCCGGGACTTAGAGGTATGGTTAGAGGTATGGGTTTTTGAGAAAGTGCTTCCAGATCAAAAAAGTTTCTATAGAGTTTCTATGAAAAAAAGAAAAGGGGTTAGATGATTTTGTTAATTGCCATCTAACCCCTTTATT
>JAFDAP010000581.1 GCA_019313765.1 Deltaproteobacteria bacterium
TACGTCATAGCCTTTTTTCGAAAGCAGTTTCTGTGTGGTGGAGAGGAACCTCTCTTCATCATCCACTAACATCATTTTCAATTCTTCCATTTATTTCCCCCTTTTAGCCTGGTATAGTTTTCAAGAAAATGTTTTTGGGCAGGGGCAGGCCTTGGCCTGCCCTTAATGGGACGCCCCTACAAAATCATTTGAGGGTAACCTTTTTTCGTAGCGCAGGGCTTTAGCTCTGCCATTTTGATGCAGGGCTAAAGCCCTGCGCTACGCCATGAGAGAGAATGCACACAAAAAAGCTACACTCAAATCATTTTTTTAAACTGTATAGAATGGTTGAGTGGTTGAGTCTTTTTTTAAAATCATTACCCCGACCAAACCTTAAGCCACGGCCGGCAGGCTTATTGTGAACGTGGTGCCAATGCCCATTTCACTTTTGACTTCCATGACACCGCCCATGTTGTCTATGATGCCGTGACACACGGAAAGTCCCAATCCCGTTCCTTTGCCCACCGGTTTTGTGGTAAAAAACGGGCTGAATATCTTTTTCAGGTTTTCAGGGCTTATTCCGGCCCCATTGTCCCTGACAAAAATTTTCACCTTTTTATTTTCTTTTGGCCCTGCTCCGACAACCAGTTCTCCCCCTTCAGAGCCATGCCTTGCGGTAATCGCATCAATGGCATTGTTATAAAGGTTCAGCAATACCTGCTGGAGTTGCCCCCGGTCCCCATGAACCGGGGGCGTGTCTTCAGAAATCTCCTGCTTCAGTTCAATCCCGTTTACGCTTGCCTTCTTTTCCACCATTTCGGTGACTTCAGGGATGAAATTTTGAAGCTCAATATTCTGGAATACCGGCTCGCTCTGCCTGCCGAACTTAAGGATGGACTGGGTAATTCCCGAGCACCGGCTGATTTGAAGGTCAATTTGATTCATTGAATCTTCCAACTCCGATAAGGATTCCGATGGCTTTAATTCCCCAGCTTCTTTTAACTCTGACAGGATGACTTCTATCAGCGAATGCTCGCTTTTTATGACCTGCAGTGGATTGTTGATCTCATGGGCAAAGCCTGTTGCCATTTCGCCAAGCTCGGCTAAGCGGCTTGCCCTGATCAACTGCCCGCTCAATTGCTCTTTATCCGCATCCATCGTCTCCATACGCCTTACAATCCGGTCGGTCAGATAAAAGGTTATACCGATAATGGCGCCTCCGCCAATAATTGTAATAAGGACAATCAAGTATGAGGCAGAGCGGAGCGCCCTGAATGCATCCGCTTTTTCCTGCCTCACAACCAGGAGCCATTTCCTGCCCTTTAGCCAGGTCGTGGCATAGATAAATGCATCTCCCCTTGTATCTTTTTCAATAAAAGTGTTGATACCTTCATGATGTCCGGGATATTTGATGTTCTCCGGGTCCTTTTCCATCAGGTTTCCGCCGGAGCGTCTTTCCGTCTGGAATATGCCGTCCGCATTAATAAGATACGCTTCACCGGTTTTGCCGATTCGAACCTTTTTGACGAGATCATTAAATAGATAAGTATCAATGGTCGCACGAAGCACCCATGTTTTCCCTGCTTCTTCTCTCTTAAGTGCAATGATAAAATGGGGTATCCTACGGAAGCCTAAGAAAATATCGCTGATAAAGTGACCTTCCTTTATGACCTCTTTGAACCACTCTTCCTTTCCGTAAGCCCTGCCCACTAATCTGTACGGGCCCTGGTAATTTACATGTATCCCTTCTTCATTAAAAATGCCGAGATCAATAAATGCGCTTGATTCCTTTTGTAACCGGCCAAAGATAGTATAAAGTTTCTGGGGTTCGGCGATCTCTTCAAATGTATATGAACGGAGAACAAATTCGAGGTCGGCTTTACGTTCGCTGAGGAATGAATCGATCATGTGCCGGTGGTCTTCGACGATCCGCTTTGTGGTGGCAATGGTGCTGGTCTCGATAGAAGTCGCAAAATGGTAATAACCGATCCCCAAGATCAAGATAAATGTGATAAGGGGAAC
>JAFDAP010000031.1 GCA_019313765.1 Deltaproteobacteria bacterium
GTCATGGCAATTTCAATGGTGACCAGAAGGTCCAGCTCCTTAAACGCCTGCTCATAGGCTAAGGTATCTGCATAGGAGCGCAGGGGATTCGCTCCGCTGACGATCATGGCCCTCAAACGATCATCTTTTTGGGAGAGGATCTCTTCCGGGATCACATTGGGAGGAAAATACCCCATAATGGCCGGTATACCGGTATTCACTGTTCGCCAGGTTCTCTCATTCCGCTCATCCGAATGGGGCCCCAGAGGCATCAGATGCCCGTTGAATACATTACCGCCCGGCGTACCGATACGGCCGCAAACCGCCATTAGAATCGTTTCGAGATAAGAATTCATGGTACTCTGCCGGTCCATGAGCAACCCCAAGTCCGTCCTCATGGCCGTGGGTCGAGTGGCGTATAGCCGGGCCACTTCCTTGACCTTATCATAATCCACACCACATACCTGAAGGGCCGATGCCACATCAAAATTCTTAAACCAGGGCGCGATCCGGTCAAAACCGTGGCAGTGTTCGCTGATATAGGCATTGTCTTCCCAGCCTTCCTGAAGGATAATGGAGATCATGGATTTCAATAACAGGGCAGCCGTGCCGATCCGTATCTGCAGGTGTGTATTCGCCTGTCTGGCTGTCTCACTCAACAAGGGATCTATAACGATCAATTGCTTGTCGGGGTCTCTGGCAAACTCGTTTATCCGTTTCCGTGCCCGGTTGACCCCTGCATTGCTCACATAACCGTTCCACCCCATTACCAAAAAGTTCTCGGCCCGGTCTAAGTCCGGCATCAAATGCAGGTTCTGGCGGCCATAGGCCCGGCCGTTGATCCAGAAGAGTCCTGTCAATTCTTGGGCCAAAGCCGAGTAATGATACTGCGAACCAAGGGCCGTTAAAAGCGTGCGACCAAAACCCGCCTCCATGTGGCAACCCTGACCCCCGCCGCCCATGTAGGCCAAAGTGCGAGGGCCGTGTTTACTTAGGATTTGTTTCAGCTTTTCGGCGATTTCGGATATGGCCTGGTCCCAGGATATCTTTACGAATTGATCCCCTTCTCGCTTCAAGGGATGGGTTAATCGTTCCTTGTGATCCTGGTAATGGGCTATTTTCATCCCTTTTCTGCAGATATAGCCCTTTGTCCTGGGATGGTCCCTGTCCGGCCGAACCTTTGTGATCCGGTTCCCTTGTGTCTGTATCTCAAGACCGCAGTTATGGTAACAAAGTGCACAAAATGTCTTTTTCCATTCCGGCATGCTCTCCTCCGTTAAAATACAAGGGTTTCTTAAGCTTCTCGTATATGCCGTAGTAGGGTCCCGCCTAGGCGGGATGCCCGCCTTTTAGGTCGGCGCGGTGGCCGACCCTACGTTAAGATTGCAGTAAAATAGTTTTCGTATCCGTTCACAGAATATTTGATTACCGGAGTAATTGATTATTTAAAATTACAAATAACAAATCCCAAATAACAAACAAATAACAATTACCGAAATTCTAAATTACAAACCGGCTTTGGTTATTGGTATTTAGAATTTGAGATTCTTGCCTGCCTTTGGCATGGTGTTTGCGATTTGTTTATTGAGATTTGAAGTTTTTATCCAGTATAACCGAACCCTCCCGTTGGGATAACCAGTTTTGGTCATTTGTATTTAGAATTTGGAATTTATTTGTTATTTGGATATTGTATTTTGGTGCTTTAAAACTTGATGCTTAAAATCTTGGGCATTTTTCCGCTGATTCACATTGCCGGCACCCTATCACTCCTGCTTCATTTATCACGGAAAGGGAAGCTCTCCGAGGGCCATACGGACGAGCTGGGTTATGAAAACGGGCTTCATGCCCTTCTCAACCGCTCGTTTGGCAAGGCCACCCATACAGAGTGGGCAGAGAAACACCATGGCCTCTGCACCGGCGTCAAAGGCATCCCGGATGTTTGCTTCTATCATGGGTTTGATTCTCTCAGGGTAAATGCGTGAAAACAGGGAGCCGCAACACTGGGCCGATTCCCGATCATACTTCCTGTCCACCCTTTCAACGCCGATCAGTTCAAACATCTCATCCAGAATGGGCTCGATCTCTCCCGAATGCCTGGAGGCACACGGCCTCTGATAGGCTATCTTGCGGTTAAGGGGCGTGATCCTTTCAGGATGGGCCTTGAGGTAATCCCTCATATACTCGATAATGTGCGTGGCCTTGAATGGGACCTCAATGCCATACTCGGGCATTTTTGACATCATTGCATGACAGTCCGCGTGTATTAGTACGATCTCCTTTGCACCGATAGCGGCAAGCGTATCTATGAAACCCTGAGCATGTTCCCTCAACGGACTCTCCATGCCAATGTGCACATAACCCAGGTAACAGAAATAGTCACCCCCCTTGGCAACGGTCATGCCCTCAAACATCTGGCCGCCGACGGCATCACCCGGCATGAAGGGTTCCATGACACAGAGAGAAAGGACCGGCCTGGAATCATCGCCCCTTATCAGGGCAGAGGGCATTGTCCCACCGGCATCCATAAATTGCCGCATCTTTTCAGGTATGGGCAGAGAATGGTGGACCTCCTGGAGCCTGCATATAAGATCAAAAGGGTTGGCGCCCGTAGGGCAGTATTCGTTGCACGCACAGCAGGTAATACATCCCTTTAGGATTTCTGCAGGCTTATCCTCCATCAGTTCCTTGATCTGTTGCACGGCCTTGTCTGTGTCGTAATCCACATACTGGCAGCGCACAAGACATTCCCCGCAAAGATCACACTTTTCCGCATCCCACATAATCTTAACCTCCTTTTTACCTAAAGTAATCGGTTCAAGGTTCAGGGTTCAAAGGTTGAGGGCTCACCCAGTTTTTGATAAAGATTCAAACTTCCATTTGCTCACGCCATAGCTGGTAGCTACGCACCATTGAGTAAGTGACCATGGCACGCTCGGCTGTCTCGAAAAAAGGAACTCCGGCCTCGCAAAATGTCCGGGCGAGCCCCGGCTCAAATCCCGGGATACTCACCATGACAAAGGGTTTCTGAAAGTCCTCACGGGTCTGGATCATGGATTCCGTGTATAACAGGTTTGTCTCCGGTGTCAGACCGATTCCCACGACTACCACGGCGTCCACGCCGGGATCGGCAGCAACGGTTCGGGCGCTTTGAATATAAATATCCATGTCCAAGGATGCGGTTAGGCCCACGTCAATGGGGTTCCTCAGGCTTGTTCCTGTCGGCGGAACTATCCCGGCAAGAGCGGTTTGGGTCTTGGATGATAGTTCCGCCATCCTGAGTCCCGCGCTTCCGCAAGCCTCTGCCGCGGACACGGCTAACCCGCCGGGGCCTGAGATAATGGCCATTCGGTCGCCTAAGCAAGACGACAAAAGGGCGAAGCCCATCAGGGCATCCACCCATGCATCAAAGCCCACAACAGGAACGGCCCCTCCCTGCCGGACCACGCCTTCCCATATCTTCCCGGAACCTGCTAAGGCGCCGGTGTGAGAGGCCGCGGCCCGGCCACCCTCCGGGGTCATTCCCAACTTCCACAGTATCACCGGTTTCATAAGAGAGGCGTTTCTAAGGGCCTTCAGGAAAAGGGGGCCGTTTTTGATTCCCTCCAAATAGGCCCCGATAACACGTGTCTCGGTATCCCTTCCCAAGTACATTAGAAAATCGGCACTCGTGAGGTCACATTCGTTACCAATGCTCACAACCTTGCTGAAACGGATCCCCTTTTGAGAGGCCATACGCCCCAAAATATTGGTCAGGGAGCCACTGTGGGAGATGATGCCCACGGGGCCCGGTTCCTTGGAAAGCTGAGGGAAAAAGGAAAGGCCGGTCTTGGGGCAGTAGAGACCCATGCAGTTAGGCCCGATAAGACGCATCCCGGAAGAGCGGGCCACATCCACAAGCTCCTCTTCCAATGCCTTTCCCTCATCTGTCCCTGTCTCCTTGTACCCTGCTGTGAAGAGAACCGCCCCCCTGACCCCTTTGGCGGCGCATTCCCTAATAACGGAAAGGGCACCATTATGCGGGACTAACACAATAGCCAGGTCAACCGGACCGGGTATGGCCGACACACTGGGATAGGCACGCAGCCCGTCGATCTCCTCGGCCTGGGGATGAACAGGATAGATGGGACCCGGAAAACCCATATCCAGGAGGGCCAAAAGGAACAGTTTGCCGGTCTTCATGCCCCTGGGCACCCCGACAACCGCCACAGATCCCGGGTGAAACAGGGCTTCTAATTGCTCCATCAACTCCGTGACTTTACTATCAACACTTTCGGCATTCTGAAAGGCCGGAGGATCTTTTTTGAGGGTCAAAATATCAATTTTCATCAAAGGAAAAGTTTTCCATGGTCTTTATTACCCGGTAAATTTCTAAAGGGGTCTTGACATTCTTGAGTTCCTTAATGCCTATTGATTCACAAGCGCAGGAATTCTGAATGCACCTATATGTTTCAGGTCCCACGTAAAGCTTAGTCTCACTTGACAGGGCACCGATTCGGGCGGCCAAAACAGTGACCAGACCCGATGCAGTATAGGTCCATCGCTCCCCGGTGAGTGTCTTCATTTTAGTGGAACCTACCCATGCCTCGCCCGAGTTGATTCCCAAGTGCAGATCAACCCTGCCCCAGGGATAAGAGAACTCTTCATTTAAACGGCTGTTTTCTGAAACGATTTCCAGCCCCGCGGCCACGGCTTTCTTAGCATGACTTTCTAGAGCAGCGTCCTTGAAAATAACCATCAACCCGTCGCCGGAGGTCTCGTTTACTTCTCCACAATGCCGGTTTATGCATTCAAGATATTTGGAAAAATGGCACTCCACCATGTCATTGACCACCCTCTGGTCAAAACCTTCGGTTATCCCGGAAAAACCCTGGATATCAATGAATAATATGGTCACTTCCATGGGGATTTTTTCAAACGTCAGGCTGTCCGGGTCGTGCTCGACCATCTTGGCAACAGAACCAGGAACAAATTTGGTCAACTGGCTCTTGACCCTCTCAAGTGTTTCGATGCGTATGAGCGTTGTCTTCAACTCTTCCGAATAGTTTTTCACATCTTCATAAAGTCTCGAATTTTCCAATGCGATTGCAACATAGTGAGACAGGGATATGAGCAACTCTTTATCCTCATCCGTGAAATCCCCCGATATCTTATTAAGGGTCTGAAGGGACCCGATGCATTGTCCTTTCCGGTTAACAAGAGGAACGCAAAGGATATTATTAGTTCGAAAACCTGTTTTTTTGTCCACCTCCGCATAAAAACGCGGATCACTATAAGCATCATTAATGATCAATGGCATATTGTTCTGAAATACCCAGCCGGCCACGCCATAATTTGAAGGTATTCGGATTTCATTCCTTTTCATTCCGGTTGCCACTAAGGACCACAACTCTGTCCTTTCTTCGTCATAAAGCAATACCGTACTCCTCCGGGTCCCCATGATCTGATTGGTCTGGTCCATGATAACTTCGAACAAAGAGTTCAGGTTCATTTCCGAAGTGATGGTCTGGCCGACACTGAAAAGCTGGCCGTGTTTTTTTATCTTCTCCCTTGCAAGGAAATCTTCTTGCCGGCGACCAATACTTCTTGATTTAGAGCCTTCTTGATTGGATGTGTTCATGATAGGTCTTGGAATTTATGTAATTCTTGAAATGAAATGGATCTGTCTATGAATCTGATACCTTCCACAAATATCGTAGGGCCCCGCTTTGCGGGACCGAAAAGGCGGGCACGGCCTCCGGCTCGTAGAGCCTACGCCTCGGAGAGTGGCCCACCCTACAACGGCATATAGGAGAACCCTAAGAAAATCCTTAATTCAACAACATCGAAGGTAAGGGGGATACTCCAATTTATTGAGCAGATACATTAAATTTTATATTTATCAGATAACTTTTTGAAAAGTCAATGAAATTGCCGGGGTTTAACAGGCGTTGAAAACCAAAAAGCAAGACTATAAACGATAAATCAATTGGGGATTTGATAAAAAAAGGGCATCCCGTCAAATCCCGACTGGATGCCCCTGAAAACCGTATTTCAGCACGCTAAAGCTTGGTAACGTTTTTGGCCTTTGGTCCCCGATCACTCTCTTCCACGTCAAAACTCACCCTGTCACCTTCAGAGAGCGTCTTGAATCCGGACATGTCAATACCGCTGTGGTGAACAAACAGGTCCTGGCCGTCCTCCTGCTCAATAAAGCCAAACCCCTTTTTATCACTGAACCACTTCACAACTCCTTCTCCCAAAACGTTATCCTCCTTTTAAAAATGTTTTCTCACGGCCCCGGGCCTGAGGTCTCTACCCGGCAAAGAAAACGTCCTTCAGGGCAAAACCATCCTCAGAATACTTCCAGGGTTCGAACGATAAAATTATAGGCACAGCTTTTCAGGACGTCAAGCAAAAAATTCCCGCCTCTTGGTAACATCAAAGACGTTTATTGAAGCGGCGCGGTCCCGCCGGCGGGATTTAATAAATTCGCAAAGCAATTTTATGTCTTGAGAACGTTCAATGAAAGTGTTAAAGAAAAACCTTGAACCTTCGAACCCTTACTGGAAAAATATGTCATGGTCATTGAACAAGCAAAAGAAGTTCTAAAAATAGAGGCCCAGAGCATCCTGAGCTTAGTGGAACGTATTGGACCCGAATTTGAAAAGGCCGTGGATATTATTCTTGAGGCCAAAGGAAGGGTCATCCTCACAGGCATGGGAAAATCAGGTCTGATCGCTAAGAAAATCGTTGCCACCTTTAACAGCACTGGGACCCCTTCCCTGTTCCTTCATCCGGCAGAGGCAACCCACGGTGATTTAGGCATGGTGACCACTGACAATATCGTCTTAGCCATATCCCACAGTGGTCAGACCGTCGAAATCAATGCCATATTACCTATCCTCAAAAAAATGGGGGCTAAGATTATCGCCTTTACGGGAGGCCTGGATTCACCAATGGCAAAGGCATCCGACGTGGTGATTGATGTGGGCGTGGAAAGGGAGGCATGTCCCATGGGCATGGCTCCGACGGCCAGCACCACGGCCGCCTTAGCCATGGGTGACGCCCTTGCAGTGGTCCTGATCAATCGCCGGCGCTTTAACCAGGATGATTTCAGGAAATTTCATCCGGGCGGAAGCCTCGGAGAGCGTCTTGCCATCAGGGTCAGCCAGGTCATGCTCACCGACGATCATATCCCGCAAATCCAGTTAGGCTCACAGGTTCGGCAGGCCATCGAGGAAATTAATGCCAAAAAGATCGGCGCCACCCTGATCGTTGACAAGGATCAAAAGCTTACAGGTATTATTACGGACGGCGATTTGCGGAGGGCACTTGTCACGGAAACAAACATCCATGAGATGCGGGTGGAGGATATTATGTCCCCGTCTCCCATGACCATAGACGAAGACCAGACCGCGGCCGAGGCATTGGGCCTCATGGAATTCAATGCAATTACCCACCTTGTTATTGTGGATAGATTCAATTGTGTCAAAGGTCTTGTCCACCTTCACGACCTCTTAGGAAGAGAGGAATTCAGAGCCAATGGAGGCATTAATCGCACCCCGGGGGCTCATAGTTGACCTGATTACCCCGCTTAAAATCGACCGGTCCATTGATGGTCGAGGGCTGGGAAGACTTTTGGATAGGTTAACTCCTCATGCCCAGGCAATCCTTTTGGCCGGTCCCGGCGCAGGCGAAGGGAAAAACCTTGAGCTTGATCAACGTTTAGAACTCGTTGAAAAGGCCCTTGTTGTAATCCGCGGCAGTATCCCCGTCCTGATATGGGTCACCGGGGATACAGAGGAAAAAACAAGGAAGACCCTCCTGACCCATAAGAATGTGCTTGAAAAACGGGGTTATCAAGGACAGGTTTTCTGGGTTGACACACCCCTTTACTATCACAGCAACCGGGGTTTGCCCGACCATTATGATGACCTGTGCTCAATGGTGGATCAGCCCTTTATCCTCCATAATGATCCTGAAATGATAAAAGGGCTGGCCAAACCTATTAAAAGGAATAATATCCGCACAAGTATTTTAAAAGAATTAGCCTGCTTAGAGAAAATGGTCGCTTTGATCTTTCAGGGGTCTCTTGACAGGGCCAATAACTATCAGAGGGCATCCCGCAGAAGGGCCAACTTCAGGATCTATGATGGAGACGAAACCCATTTCCTGGACTATCCCAGCATGAGTGGCGTTGTGTCCATAGGCGCCAATCTCACGCCCAAGGCCTGGCAGAGGATTACGCAGTCGTCCCTTAAATTGACAGGTGATCCAAAAGACTACCCTGACTCCCTCCAGCAGGTCTGGGAATCAGGTGGTTACCTCCGTAACCTCATGGACATCTATCATCAAATGCCCGTGGCCATTGTCAAAGGGGTCCTCTCGAACATGGGCATCATAGAAACACCCACTTGCGCCTTCCCGGTTGAAAATCCGGAGGAACCAAAGAGGCGGGTTAAGGAATTAATGACCCGCTTCGGGGATTCCCATTAAACCCTAATACAGCGACTTTAGGGTAAGTTCAGGATGGCAACAAAAAACCGGAGACAAAACATCAACCCCCAAGAACCATCACGAGAAGTGGCCGGGCGCTGGACCTGGGTAGTTACTTTTGCCATTGCGTTCGCATGGGTGGAGGCTGCAATTGTTGTCTATCTTCGTGAGATCTACTTTGAGGGTTCTTTCTATTTCCCTCTCGTACTGGAATGGAGGGACGGCAAACTCGTTGTTGACCACCTAATGCACATCGAGTTCGGCCGGGAGATCGCGACGATCCTCATGCTTGCGGCAGTGGGCTGCGCATCCGGAAAGAATGCTCTTCAAAAGTTTTGCTTTTTCATGATCGCTTTCGGGATCTGGGATATATTCTACTACATCTGGCTTTGGGTCATGGTCGGATGGCCCGAGAGCCTCATGACCTGGGATCTTCTCTTTTTTGTGCCCCTCCCGTGGGTAGGTCCGGTTATAACACCGGTGTTGATTGCCCTGACAATGGCAGCAGCAGGATCACTTATAATCTACTATGAGGAAAAGGGGAGTGTTATCGCATGGCGCTGGTATGACTGGGTAATTGAATTAGGCTGCGGCAGCCTGGTGATCGTTGCCTTCTGCTGGGACTGGAAGAACATTATACGCCTGCCGGGCGATGTCCCGTACACAGGCATTCCCAATCCCTTTGCCTGGTGGCTTTACTTACCGGCATATATCTTTTCCGTAGCCTACTTCGCCGTGAGGCTCAGACAAATCGTTTTGTACAGCGTAGGTTTGGAACGGGTTGACCAAACACAAAAAAGGCAGCGCCATTTCTGACTCTGCCCGAATACTTGGTAACTCTGGAGAGGGTTAGCTATAAAGACTATTTGCCTTTGTAATCAACCTTAGAGGAACACTGTACCACCTGTTCAACCTGATCCATCCTAATCTCCGCTCCACTTGTGATCTTCGCTCTGTCCATTTCCTTCTCTCCACTCCTCCGTTCAAGAAGTAATCAGGATTATATACCCAGCGTCTATCCTCTTCGGAGCGTCTATCGATCAAAGAGTTCCTTGCCCATAACAACATGTTCCAAATTCCTCAGCTAAATTGTTGAAAAATGAATTTGCCTTGAATGCTGATTATTGATTCTGATCAACTCTCTTTCATCTCTCTATGAATAGAAACAGAACTATTCATAACACACAAAAAATGAACCGTGGTTTTGATAATCCAACTTATCCAGACATATATTGCTATTTCATATGATTTACATATTGTCGTAGATAAACCCTTGCGTAACCCCCTATCCAAAAGGCGGCAATATACGTGAAGTGGATTAAGACGATGTTGAATGGAAAGAAATCTCTCTACCATGGTTTATTGTCCGAATTCTAATTTGTTTCTATCCAGAAATGGCAATGTTTCACTATCTCGATTTTGATTTTATATTAAATATCAGCAAATAACGGGCCAATAGTTGGGAAATCTAAAAAAAATCATTGGAATGATTTTTAATCATAAAAATCAATAGATTACATATTAATCGTTTCGGGTTTCTTTGAACGGCAGGGTTAGAGAAGGGTCTAAGGACGAAAGGTAGTAATAAAATACCACTTTTGTGTGTAAAACAATTCCACTTTGTGGTAAAAATTTACACACTTTCACCAAGTTAACGGGAAAATTAAAAAATCAGATTGAACCACCTCCCAACCGGGTTGAAAATAAATAGACAGGCCCGTATGGGAATGGTAATTTTTATTCGGCTTTTAAAACCTGGTCCTCAGGGACCGTCGAAGATCCCGCTACGCGGGGGTCAGAGATAGATGGCTTTGCCGTTCAAAATGAAAATCAGTTGAGTCAAATGGTTGCGGTTGCGCAGCTCGTTTCGGGATTCGTGTGTCGGTTACGAACAAACCTACAAAGCA
>JAFDAP010000032.1 GCA_019313765.1 Deltaproteobacteria bacterium
CCGCCTGGCGGGCATTCGAGATATTATCACCTTCCACGGCGAGACCGTGGATGAACTGGAAGCAGCCTTCAAAGAGGCGGTTGACCATTATCTTGCCACCTGCGCCGAGCTTGGAGATGAGCCGAACAAACCATACTCCGGCAAGCTGACCTTGCGCATTCCACCCAGCGTTCACGCCGCTATCGCCACGGCAGCCGAGACCAGCGGTAAAAGCCTCAATAAATGGGTTGCTGATATGCTGGATCAAGCCACCCATGCACATTAAGTTTTAAGGGCTATTCAAGTTCGTCATTTCTGAAGAAAATGAATTAAACAGCGTTGAGCTCAGCCCCAATATCACTGCGGAGTTAAATGAAAATGGTGACTTAATTGGGATAGAAATATTAGAGGCGAGCTCTTTTATTCGTGACTCCATTCTTGAATCAGCGCAAGCCAAAATGATGGATCTCCAGAAATCGTATAAGATGGTGGAGCCGACCTCGTAAACTCAGCGTCGCACCCTTGTCGTTAAGGGCCCCGGCTAAGGACAGCGAATGCGGCGATGAAAGGGAGACCTGGGAAGACCTTCTTTTTCGTATCACAGGGATTGATCCCAGAGTATGTCCATATTGTGGAAAGGGGAAAATGGCTGCCCTGAAATCAATGACTCTGAATCTTAGAGGACAAAAAGAGGAACCGGATTAAAACCCCATAGACCGTAAACGCGGCTCCGTCCAACCCCGCTGCGGGATAAACGGAATGAAGACAAGCTTCACTCCGTTTACAATCTTTAACGGTATACTGAAATCCGGTGACATTTTAGTATCATGCAGTATCCTGTCGTTTTCAGACTGGTCTATAAGATTTGCCATGCTAATTCCATCATAAATTTACTTACATATCTAAACCTATTTTTCCAATCATGTCTTACCCTTGTTTTAGGAACAAAGGATTCCCCCTTTAGAAAAGGGGGGACTTCGATTTTGCATTTAACGAAAAGCAAGTCATTTCAAAATCTTCCCCCTTTTTTAAAGCGGCTCGACCTGAGCTCGCCGAAGGTTGGGGATCGAGGGGGATTTTTGTCCACCTGAAACTACGATTTTGACGTTTTCCTGGGATCAATCCAGAGATAATAGCTTCCTATCATATCTGAATGCATATTCATCCATGACAATTTGCTGAAGTCAGGGTATTTTAGGGGTATAATTATAAGAATTATAACTTTTACAAAATTAAAAAACAATAATGATATTCAGGCAATAACCCGGGACATCCCCATCTTCAGAAAATATTTCCCACATAGACGCGACTAAAAAATGTTGAAAATCAATATGGTTATCTAAATGAAAGAAGGTAACGATAGAGGTTTAAGAGGCTTTTTGTTGGTCTGATACAAATAATCCCAAAAAAAATACTTGACAAACGATAAAAACTATAATAACTATAATAACTAAAAATACAAGGGGATGGAGGAGCCGATATAATGGAAGATATACTGACAGTGTTTAAGGCGAGTAAATTCTGCAATGTCTCGCCAAAAACCATCATCAACTGGATCGAATCGGGCCACATCGAAGCCTATAAGACAGTAGGAGGACATCGTCGCATTAAAACGTCAGACCTTGAAAGTTTCATGAGAAAACAGGGTATACCGATTCCTGAAGAGGAAATAGCGGAAGAGCGTATCAGGATTCTTGTGGTGGACGATGATCCCATAATCGTGGAGACCATTGTCCAGGCCCTGGAAGAGGATGAATATGATTATGAGGTGATTTCCGCCTCGGACGGCTTTGAGGCCGGGCTTCAGGTCAATCATTTTAAGCCTCACCTCTTGATACTCGATATTATGATGCCGGATATAAAAGGTTATGAGGTCTGCAAGAAAATTAAGACTACTGAGGACACCAAAGATACAAAGATCATTGTCCTGTCGGCATATTTAGACGAAGAAAAATTTAAAAAGATGAAGGAGTACGGTGCGGACATGTGTTTTTCAAAGCCCTTGCCTTTGCCTCAATTAAAGGAGGAGGTGGCGCGGTTATTGGGACTGAGCTGATAATTGTTGATTGTCGATTGAAGATTGGCTGTTCAATATGAAGCCTTTGATCCTTCAATTTTCAATATTCAATTTTCAATATTCAATTAATTTGGGGAGGCTAAAATGAAACTGAAAGAGGCCCTGGAAAAAAAGAGATTTGTGGTTACCTCAGAGGTCCAGACGCCCATTGATGAGGAACCGCAGGCGCTCATAAAACGTTTGGAACTGGTGCGAGGTCGTGTGGACGGCGTTACCGTACCCGAACTGGAAATTGAGGGGATTGTGGGTGACAGCATCAAGATATGTGATCTTCTGAAAAAAAACAGGTTCGAGTCCATATACCAGACCACTACACGGGATAAGAGCCGTCCTCAACTGCAAAAGGACCTCCTTCTCGCACATGAAACCGGCGTTGAAAATCTGCTTGTGTTCACTGAAGATTATCGCATTACCGGTGACAGTCTACAGGAGATGATGTTTTTTCATGTGGATTCGGGAAAATTATCCTCTGTTCTGGAGCACATGCGGGAAGGGCAGACAGTCGACGGTAAAGAACTTCCCACAAAGGCGGAATTTGTATTGGGTTCCGGTGTCGAGTCAGGATGGGGAAAAAACGTACCGGATCTGCAGATGAAGGAAATGGAGGAGATGACAAAGATACATACCGGCTACTTTTTGTCTACTCCGGTATTTGACGTGGACAGGTTTGAAAAATTCATTAAACAGGTCAATACCTTTGGGATCCCTGTTATTGCAGAGGTCATGATTCTGAGAACCGCGGGCATGGCCCAGTTCCTTAACCGGCATTTCAAGTCGGGGTTGGTACCGGACTGGATGATTAAGAAATTAGCCAGTGCGCCTGACAAACAGAAGGCCAGCATCGAGATCTTTGCTGATACAATAAAGGGCCTCAAGGACCTGTGCCAGGGGGTTCACATTATCACCATAGGGGGTGAAGAAAAGCTAAGGCATTATCTTGATGCGGCTAAATTGAGATGAAAAGGAGCCGGCTACTTGGAAGACATCACGCTGACCATTAACGGGCAAAACATCAGTTGCCCTTCGGGGACCAGCATTCTGGAGGCGGCAAAGCGGAATGGGATTAAGATCCCTACGCTCTGTTATCATCCCGATCTTGAGCCTTTTGGTGCCTGTCGCCTCTGTCTGGTTGAGGATGAAAAGACAGGGCGTCTCATGGCCTCGTGTGTCACGCCCGTTGCCCCCAATATGACCATCCGAACGGATTCCCCCACCATTAAAACAAACCGGACAAATATTATCCGCCTTATGATGGCCAACCACCCGGAGTCCTGCATAGTGTGCAGCCAGGGAAACAGGTGCGAGTTGAGACAGATTGCCGCTGAATTAGGCGTCGGCCAGATAGATCTCTATCCCATGCCCCATTATACCGGTCTGGAGGCGGCAAACCCATTCATTGTCAGGGATCTCAGCAAGTGTATCCTTTGCGGTAAATGTATTCGCGCGGACCACGAACTTGTTGTGGCCGGTGCCATTGATTACAACCTCAGGGGTTTTAAATCCCGTCCGGCCACTGTGTATGAGACACCTCTGGAGAAGTCCGGTTGTACCTTCTGCGGGACCTGCGTATCCATATGTCCCACAGGCGCTCTGTCGCTTAAGAATGCCCAGTATGTGGGTTCTCCACAAAATGAGTCAAAGACCATCTGCGGTTTCTGCGGTGTGGGGTGTTCTATTGTGATGGGATCGGTTGACAGCATGGTTGTAGAAGTAAATCCCTCACACGAACAGGATACGGTTAATGGCTCCACCCTGTGCGTGCGGGGGCACTTTGCCCATGACTTCCTCAACACAAAGGATCGTTTGACCCAACCCATGATTCGCGATAACGGTGAGTTAACCCCTGTTTCATGGGATGCGGCCCTGGATACCGTCGCCAAACAGCTTCTGGACATCAAGAAGAAGTACGGACCACAGAGTGTGGCCTTTCTCGGGTCTTCAAAATGCACGAATGAGGAAAACTATCTTTTCCAGAAGATTGCCAGGGTCCTTTTTGAGACAAATAACGTGGATAACGGCGGTTATATGTCAGGCCGGGCCGTTCTCAATCTGGTTGAAAAGAGGATGGCCGGCGGGTGTCGCACTAAACCGCTAAGTCACCTTGAAAAGGCAGAAGCAATTGTTGTTTTGGGTGCGGACCCCGGTCACTCGGTCCCGGTGGTGAGCTATTACCTAAAAAAGGCCGCAAGAAAAGGAACGCCTTTAATGGTGGTTGATCCGAGAAAGACGGAGATGGTACCCTTTTCCTCGCTGTGGCTCCCCCTTGTTCCACATACCGACTCTCAATTAATCAATGGTCTTGCAGCCATGCTGTGGAAGAGAAAAGCCCATGACGCTTCTTTTATAGATCGTTTCACAGAGGACTTTGACGTCTATTGCGACGGCCTTTCCGTCCTTGATCTTGAAAGGGTTTGCCGGGACACAGGGTTAACCATGGGGGCTATGGAACAGGCCGCAGACCTGTTGTCAGGTAAAAAGATCGCCTTTGTATGCGGGAACGGAATTCTTAGACAGAGGTACGGCATGCCTTCCATGGATGCCCTTTTAAATCTTTTACTGATGACTGGAAGCCTTGGGTCCGAACGCGGGGGGCTTTACATTCCTGCAAGGGAAAACAACCAGGTGGGGGCATGGGATATGGGGGCCGTACCCGATGCACTGCCGGGCCGCCGGGACCTTGGCGGTGAGTCCGCAAGGAAGCACTGGGAGCGGTCCTGGCAGGCAAAAATATCGCCCGACAGGGGACTCGACGTGATCCGCATGATCGAGGAGGCGGAGAAGGGGACTCTCAAGGCCTTGTATATCATGGGAGAAAACCCTCTTCTAAGTCTTCCCCAGCCTGAACGCGTGCGAAAGTCCTTAGAGCGGCTGGATTTTCTGGTGGCGCAGGATATCATTTTAAACGAAACCTGTGAAATTGCGAATGTAGTCTTACCGGGTGCCGCATTTTGTGAAAAGGCGGGGTCTTTTACAAACATGGAGGGAAGGATACAGTCCTTTGAGCCGGTGGTCTCCCCTCCGGGTGAGGCTAAGGCTGAATGGGAGATCCTTGATCTTTTGGCCGGCAAAATGGGTGATCCAAAACATTATGGCTCTTTGGAAAAAGTAAGGGCCGAAATTGCCCGGTTCATACCCATGTACGTGGACCTGGACGGGCATGAAGGTCTTGGCTGGGTGAGACAGAAGGGCGACAGGAGACTTTTTGACCCGGACGGAGAAGGGACATTGATCCCTTTTACACCTGTTGTTTCAATTGAGCATAAGGACATTGGTGATGAATACCCCTTTACGGCAATCTTAGGGTCTCAACGCTTCCATTTGGGAAGCGGTACCCGGACCGGCCAATCGGATCGCATTCGGAACCATGGTGTGAAAGGGGAGATAGAGTTGTCCCCTGAGTACGGGGCAAGTCTGAGTTTGCAGGACGGAGATACTGTTCGAGTGGAATCCGAACACGGATTTATCGAGAGGGAGATCAGGCTGGAAAAGGGCTTGAGCGAGGGATTGATTTTTATACCGACCGCCTTTAATGCCAATGACGCCATGAACCTTATCGGTTTGACCCGGTTTGAAGAGCCTGATTCGCCCGGCTGGCAGGAGTGTCAGGTCAAGGTTACGAAGTTGTAAGAAAAAAGGTTGCGGGTTGCGGTTTCTGGGTTCTAAACATGTATCCCATAATTTGAAAACGAGGCAGGACGATACGTATGAAGCCGAAAGAAATAGACCGTGAACAACTGAAGGCCATTATAGACAGACATCGCAATGAAACCTGGGGCCTGATCCCGTTGTTGCAGGAGATCCAGGAGACGGTAGGGTATATTCCCCCGGAGTCGATTGAGCCGGTTGCAGAGACCCTCAACCTTTTTCCGAGCCAGGTACAGGGTGTGATCACCTTTTATGCGGGATTCAGTCTGGAGCCCAAGGGCAAATATGTGGTCAGGGTGTGTCGCGGCACCGCCTGCCATGTAAAGGGTGGTCGCAGCATCCTGCGTTTAATGAAGAAGGAGATTGGACTCGATGAAGGTGAGACAGACCCGGAATACCGGTTTACCTTAGAGACGGTGGCATGCTTAGGCGCGTGTTTTTTGGCACCCACCATGATGGTGAACCGGACCTATTTTGGTAAATTGAATCCGACCAAGGTTGCCAGTGTGCTTGCCCAGTACAAGGGAAAAAAGGAAGAGAGCTGAAAAGAATGGAAAGACTGGGGTCCATTGGAGAACTGGAATGGCTGCGCAATAAGATCCTTGCCCGGATAGATAAGGGCAGGACCCTGGTCCAGGTCTGTATGACCGGTTGCCGGGCCTATGGTGCGGCCGAGGTCAGAGACGCACTTGACGAGGAGATCAGGAAACAGGGCCTTTCCGCCCAGGTGGAGGTACGTTCCACAGGATGCCACGGGTTTTGCGCCAAAGCACCTGTAATATCCTTTGATCCCTTGGGGATTCAATACCAGGAGGTGAACCCGGAAGATGCGGCAGAGATTGTAAGGCGTACGATCAAGAAAAACCAGTTGATCGATCACTTAGCTTACAGTGATCCGGAGACCGGAAAACTCATCTTTTATCGCAACCAGATCCCCTTTTATGAGAAACAGGAAAGAAGGGTCCTGGCAAACTGCGGGCGTATCGATCCCACTAAGATCGAGCAATACATAGCCTGCGGCGGATATCAGGCCATTGTAAAGGCCCTTGCAAAAATGAGCCCTGAAGACGTGATTGAGGAGGTGACGGAATCCAAACTGAGGGGCAGGGGGGGTGCCGGTTTTCCTACGGGAAGTAAATGGCTGTTTGCCCGTCAGGCAAAGGCCAACACCAAATATATCATATGCAATGCCGATGAAGGAGATCCCGGAGCCTTCATGGACCGGGCCATGCTGGAAGGGGATCCCCACGCCGTTCTCGAAGGGATGCTCATCGGTGCTTATGCCATAGGCGCAGAATACGGATACATCTATGTCCGTGAGGAATACCCCATTGCCGTAGAACACCTGACCATTGCCTTAGAGCAAATGAGGGAGTTAGGGCTTTTGGGTGAAAACATTCTGGGAACGGGGTTCAATTTTGACCTTTCCCTTAAAATGGGTGCCGGCGCATTCGTGTGCGGCGAGGAAACCGCCCTTATCGCCTCTATCGAGGGGAAAAGGGGGATGCCAAAGCCCAGGCCTCCATTCCCGGCACAGAGTGGGCTTGGGGGAAAACCGACAAATATAAACAACGTAGAGACGTGGGCCAATGTCCCCCTGATTATCAAGAATGGCGCTGTCTGGTACGGAGAGGTTGGCACGGAAAACAGCAGGGGAACCAAGATTTTTTCGTTGGCAGGAAAGGTGAACAATACCGGCCTGGTGGAGGTGCCCATCGGTGTCACCATAAAGCATGTGGTTTTTGATATCGGCGGAGGCATTCCCAAGGGAAGGAAGTTCAAGGCCGTGCAGATGGGAGGTCCTTCGGGCGGATGTGTCCCTCCACAGTATCTAAACCTACCCATCGATTACGATACTATTCAGCGGATAGGGGCCATAATGGGATCGGGCGGCATGGTGGTTATGGATGAGAATAACTGCATGGTTGAGATTGCCCGTTTCTTCCTGAGTTTTACCCAGTCGGAGTCCTGCGGTAAGTGTGCACCCTGCCGGTTGGGTACCACTCAACTCCTGGAGATACTTACTCGAATCACCAAAGGTGAGGGCCGGATCGAGGATATAGAAACAATCAAGGACCTTGGAAAGACTATTACCGGGTCATCACTCTGCGGGCTTGGCCAGACCTGCGCAAAGCCCGCCCTGTCAACCCTTAAATACTTCTTAAAGGAATATGAGGATCATATCCTGGAGCACCGGTGCGCGGGCGCGACCTGTGATTCAATGGTCATATCCGCGTGCCAGCACGCCTGTCCGGCCGGCATTGATGTTCCTAACTATGTGGCAGCCATTGCGAGCGGTAAATACGAACGGGCCGTGGAAATCATTCGGGAGAGGAACCCGTTTCCAGCGGTCTGCGGGCGTATCTGTATTCATCCCTGTGAATTCAAGTGTCGTCGCGGGGAATTAGACGAGCCGGTTGCAATCAGGTCACTCAAGCGATTTGCTTCGGACTGGTATTTCGAGAATATCGACCTTGCAAAAGAGCCTTTTCCCGTCACTAAAAAACAGAAAGTCGCTGTGGTGGGGGCGGGACCGGCAGGCCTTACCTGCGCCTACTTTTTAGCAAAAGAGGGATACAAGGTAACCGTATTTGAGGCCCAGTCGGTTTCCGGGGGGATGCTCGGTATTACTGTCCCTGATTTTCGCCTGCCACGTGAGGTGATCCAGGACGAGGTCGCATATATTGAAAGCTGCGGGGTGGAAATTCGGTACAACTCCCCCATTGATGCCAAGCACACGGTCAATGATCTCAAGGAGGAAGGATACGATGCAGTATTTATCGCTGCGGGTGCACAGGCAAGCAAACAGATAGGAATTCCCGGGGAGGATGAGGGCCTTAAGGGCCTGTATTACGGCCTTCAGTTTTTATCAGACATAAAGGGGGGTAAACGAATCAGCCTTCAGGGAAAGGTGATTGTCATCGGAGGGGGTAATGTTGCCATTGACGTGGCCAGGACCGCCTTGAGGGTGGGAGCGGAGGATGTCCAGATGTTCTGTCTGGAGCCCCGAGACGAAATGCCTGCGTGGGAAAAGGAAGTGCGTGAAACTATCGACGAAGGTATCGTGATCAATCCCTCATGGGGTCCCAAGCGAATAATCAGTGAGCATGGCCGGGTAGTTGGCGTGGAGTTTGTTCAATGCCTCTCCGTGTTTGATGATGAGGGACGATTTAACCCTAAATTCAATGAGGAATCCACGCAGGTTGTGGAAACCGACAGGATTATTATTTCCATTGGGCAGGCACCTGATATGTCCTTCCTGTCCAAGGACAGCCAGTTGGAGAGGGCATTGTGGGGGGCATTGGTCGTGGATGAAAATACACTTTCCACGAATATTCCCGGCATATTTGCGGGCGGAGATTTTACAACCGGTCCCACCTATGTCATACGGGCTATCGCATCGGGAAGGAGGGCCGCACTCGCCATTGAGAAGTATCTTAGGAATGAGACTGGCCGCATAAGGATCGTAGATGAAAAGACCGGAATGGAGGAAGAGAGCGGGCTTGCACTTGAGGAAGAAACTACCGAGGAGAAACCGAGGATCAAGATAGAACTCGAAAGCCCCAAAGAAAGGGTGAAGGATTTCCGTGAGGTAGAAAAGGGGTTTACAGAAGAACAAGCCAAATTAGAGGCGGTGAGGTGTCTAAGGTGCGACCTGGAGGAGAAATAGGAGAAGTTAAATGATCAGATCAATTACTCAGCAAAAACCGGAAGAGGAAGTTGACCGGCTCTTAGATGGCCTGGGAAGGGTCTTTATCATCGGTTGCGGGACGTGTGTCACTCTCACGCATACCGGGGGAGAGGCGGAAGTAAAGGCCATGAAAGAAAGGTTGACCGGTAAGGGCAAGATGATTACAGGAGATATGGTCCTTCCCGTGGCCTGCGACAACCTGACCAGAGAGGCCCTGAACGAATATGGTGAGCAGATTGACCAGTCGGATGTCCTTCTGATAATGACCTGTGCCTTTGGTGTCCAGACTATTGCGAGTCAATTGAAAAAAATGGTCGTGCCCGCCCTGGACACACTGTTTATAGGGAAAGAGATCGGGATCGGCCGGTTTGATGAGATATGCACCCAGTGCGGGACCTGTATCTTAGGTGAAACCGGCGGCATCTGTCCCGTCACCTCCTGTCACAAAGGTCTTGTGAACGGGCCCTGCGGGGGTACCAATAACGGGAAATGTGAGATAGACAATGAAAAGGACTGTGCATGGACCCTGATATATAACCGCTTAAAGGAATTAGGCAGACTGGATGCCATGAAAAAACTTCAGAAACCGAGGAATCACCAGGGTGAGCCGAGTCCGGGCAAGTACATGTTATAAAATTGTTTCGCAATTTTATTCTTACATTGAAAACCTGGTCCTCTGGGCCAGATCAGAGCTATATGGCTCTGCCTTGGAGTTTTGTGTGTAAAAATACAAATTCCAAGCACCAAATTACAAATAAATCTCAAATTCCAATATTCAATGACCAAAACCTTCAATGACAAGACATTGTTTGGATTTTCGTATTTTGGTCATTGGAATTTGTTTGATATTTGGGATTTGATATTTGGAATTTCAATAAGTCAATGAAACTCCAACAAAGCAAATCCCCTCTGGGGATAACCAAAGCCTGGTCCTC
>JAFDAP010000033.1 GCA_019313765.1 Deltaproteobacteria bacterium
AATGATGAATCATACCCAGCTACAGAAAACACAACCCCGAAAACCCGCATGGCTCAAGCGGAGTCTGCCAAAAGGGTCCGAGTATGAAAGGGTGCGCGCAGTTCTCGGCAGGGGCAAACTGCATAGCGTATGCCAGGAAGCCAAATGCCCCAATATCTGGGAATGCTTTTCACAGGAGACCGCGACCTTTCTTATTTTGGGGGATCGTTGCACCCGCAATTGTGGCTTCTGCGCAATTGCCCATGGACCGTCAGGCCCGCCCGACCCCGAAGAACCGGCCAGGGTGGCAGAAGCAGCAACGAGCATGGGATTGATCTATATGGTCATCACATCTGTTACGCGGGATGATCTTCCTGACGGTGGGGCCGGCCTTTTCGCGGAAACAATCAAAGAGATCCGCAAGAGAATGCCGGATGCCCTTGTGGAGGTTTTGATACCGGATTTTCAGGGAAATACGGGGGTGCTGCAAGCGGTGCTTAATGCGGGTCCGAATGTTCTAAACCACAATCTTGAAACCGTTCCAAGACTTTATTCCCGGGCACGACCGGAAGCAGTTTACAGTCGCTCACTCGATCTGCTGAAAAATGCCCATGCCTACGCACCTGACATCCCCACCAAGTCAGGCCTCATGTTAGGCCTGGGAGAGTCTCCCGAAGAAGTCGAAATAACGCTTAAGGACCTTCTTGATGTGGGCTGCGGCATCCTGACGCTGGGTCAATATCTCCAGCCCTCAAAGGAACACCTGCCGGTTGAGCGGTTTATTCCTCCTGAAGAATTTGACAAGTGGAGGGAAAAGGCCCTTGGCATGGGGTTTTCCCAGGTGGCCAGCGGTCCGTTTGTGAGGAGTTCATATCACGCAAAGGAGCTTTATCAGGCCGTAAGACCTTGAACCGTTGGTTCGTAACCGATTACTTGGTAGCTGGGTCTTGGGGTTTTTTTCTTCAATATTTTATGCAGGAGAAAATCATTATGGATAAACAAGATCTCATTGACCGTCTGGGGGAAATTGTAGGTTCGGACAATGTCCTGTCTTCCCACATGGATCTCATGCTCTACAGCTATGATGCTTCCCTGGAAAAGGGAATGCCGGATGTGGTTGTGCTGCCTGCCTCAACAGAGGAAGTCTCAAAAGTGATGGCATTGGCCTATGAGGAAAAGATCCCTATTTTAGGGCGGGGTTCGGGCACCAATTTGACGGGTGGTACAATTCCCGTCAGGGGCGGCATCGTAGTTCATTTCTCCAGGATGAACAGAATTCTTGAGATCGACATCCCCAATCTGACCGCCACCGTTGAACCTGGAGTGATTACCCTGGACCTCCAGACAGAGGTGCTGAAAAAGGGTTTTGTATACCAGCCCGACCCGGCAAGTCAGAAGGTCTCAACCATTGGCGGTAACATTGCGGAGAACTCAGGCGGACCTCACTGTCTCAAGTACGGTGTCACTTCAAACCATGTACAGGGCCTGGAGATAGTCCTTAATGATGGCAGCGTGATCCGGACCGGCGGAAAGGCCCGGGACAATCCCGGTTACGACATCACTGGTCTCTGTGTGGGCAGTGAAGGCACCCTGGGTCTGGTGACCAAAGCGATTCTAAAACTTGAACGGGCCCCTGAGGCGGTCAAGACCATGTTGGCCATATATGACACCATTGAAGATGGGGCTAACACGGTCTCCGCAATTATTGCAGAAGGGATCATCCCTGCCACCTTGGAGATGATGGACAATACGGTTATGCGGGCGGTGGAGGCAACCATCAAGGTGGGGTACCCTCTGGACGCGGCAGCCGTTCTGATAATCGAGCTGGATGGAATGCCCGAGGGCATGGACGAAAGCGCCGAAAAGATCATGGAAATATGTAAGAGGAACAATGTCAGGGAAGTGAAACTGGCAAAGGATGAAGCCGAAAGGAGTGTGCTATGGGCGGGCCGAAAAGGCGCTTTCGGCTCCGTGGGACAGGTAAGACCCAGTTATCTTTGTTGCGATGGCACAGTACCCCGAACCAAACTACCTGAGGTCCTGAACGAGGTCATCGAGATCGGGAAGAAGTATAATCTGCCTATTGGAAATGTTTTTCACGCGGGAGATGGGAACCTGCATCCTCTTATCATGTTTGACGAAAGGGATCCCGATGAAAAGGAGCGGGTTCTCAAAGCAGCAACCGAAATTCTGAAAGCATGCGCCGATGCCGGAGGTACGATCAGCGGGGAACACGGAGTAGGGCTTGAAAAGTTGAGAGAAACATCATTCATTTTCTGTGAAAATGATCTGGAGTTCGAGCGCAAATTAAAGAAGGCTTTTGATCCGGATGATATTATCAATCCCGGAAAAATGATTCCCGAACCCGTTTGTGTACAGTAGCTCTTCCTAGGAGTTTCAATTGAAAGATTTCAGGGAAATAGTTGAAGAACTTGCGGAGATTGTAGGTCAGGAATTTGCAAAAATCCAACCTGACGTCCTTTCCGGGTATATGGTGGATAAGGTGCCACCAAAGGCAGTGGTCTTTCCAAAAGATACACAGCAGGTTTCGGACGTGGTTCAGGTTGCAAATCGTGAAAACATGACCATTGTTCCATGCGGAAGCAGGACAAAGATAGCCATGGGCAACCCGCCAACACGGCTGGACCTCGTGGTGTGCACCTCTCGGATGAACCACATGATTGATGTGGACACATCAAACCTGACCATCACCGTAGAGGCCGGTGTCAAATTCAGGGATATCCAGGCAAGGCTGGCCACCCAGGAAGATCGTTGCTACCTGCCCCTTGATGATCTGCTTACCGAGGCCGATGAGGTTATCTGTTCGGACAGGTCACATAACGGGTGTTTCCTGCCCATCGATCCTTCATATGCCAATTCGGCAACCATAGGTGGGATTATTGCCGCCAATTCCAGCGGACCTCGTCGGCTCCTGTATAGAAATATAAGGGATTCGATTTTAGGGGTTCGAATGGTAGCACCCACAGGGGAAATTATAGGCGCAGGCGGCAAAACAGTAAAAAACGTGTCAGGTTATGATGTCTCAAAGCTGGCAGTTGGTTCAATGGGGAGCCTGGGTATTACATGTGAAATGACGTTCAAGCTGGTCCCTTTGCCGGAGAAAATGGAGACCTTGTTGATCTCCTTCGGATCCTTTTCCGATGCCTCGGCCTTTACCGATCATGTTTTTGAAACCCATCTCCTTCCGGCAAGTGTTGAGGTGATGAACCGGGAGGCTTACCGTCACCTGGATATGGATAGCATCCCTGATTTCGGTTCTAACGGCTATGTTTCCGCCACAGCCCTCGAGGGCTGTGAACAGGCAGTAGACCGCATGAGATCCGAAATACTGGATATGGCCAAAGCCAATGGGGCCAAGTCCGACACGGACCTTAAAGAGGAGAAGCACTTGTCATTCCGGCTTGCGGTGAGTGATCTTGATATCAATCTTGCTGATAGGGCCTCGGGCCTCATCAAGGCCAAACTCAATTACCCCATCTCAGAATGGAAGGGCATCGTGGAGTCTGTCGAAAACACCTTTTCCGATGCTAATCTGAATTATACGTTCAATGTCCATGCGGGGAGCGGCATCTGTCTGACCAGCCTGCTTGTTGACCGGAGCGACGCTGAGACTATGGACAGGGCAGTGGAAGCAATGAACATTTTACTGGCCCGCTGCCGTGAAGTTGAAGGCAACCTGGTTATTGAAGGAGCCCCCACAGAGCTGAAAGAGCGTCTGAAGATCTGGGGAGAAGTGGGTTCCGATTTTGTTGTTATGAAGCGGATCAAGGAACAGATCGATCCATCCGGCATTATGAATCCGGGGCGTTTCGTGGGAGGTCTTTAGGGTATACATACGGCAGCCCACACACAAAGGAGTAGACGCTCGTGAATATCGTTCAACTAAAAAAGCTATCTTACGACGAAGTGGCCAAGTGCAACAAGTGCGGATTTTGTCTCCCGAGCTGCCCTACCTACTTAGTTAAAAACTCAGAGGCATATTCCCCCAGGGGACGGAACGCCATCACCCGGTTCGCCATTGAAAATAAGTTGGACCTGAGCGAAGACACGGAAAGATCCATTTTCACCTGCCTTGGATGCGGCGCCTGTACGGCAGTCTGCTTGTCAAGTGTCCAGACAAAGGACCTCATCTTTCAAAACCGTGAATGCCAGGTGGATGAAGGCTTTTATCCGAGGGTTGCAGAGCGGCTGGCAAAGACCCTTGAAGCAAGTCACAATATATCAGATGATGACCAGGAAGACCGTGCGGAATGGCAGGAACTGATAAGGGAACTGCCTGACGGTGCCTTTGAAAAGGAGCATGCCGACATCATCTTTTTTGTGGGCTGTGTGGCCTCGTTTTTCCCCATGGTGCAGAAGATACCCGCCAATATGGCCAAGATACTGCAAATGGCGGAGGTGGACTTTACCATCTTGGGCGATGATGAGTGGTGTTGCGGGTTTCCCTTAGTGGGAGCCGGTATGCCTGAAAAACTGGAAGAGTTGAAAGAGCATAATCTAAAGAAGGTGGCGGATGTGGGGGCAAAAACGGTTGTTTTTACCTGTCCATCCTGCCTACACACCTGGAAGCATCTATATGACACGGATGTGGAACTAATGCATGCCAGCCAGTTGATGGTAGAATTAATAAAAGATGGGCGAATCGAACTAAAAAAGGATATCAATATCGTCGCAACATATCATGATCCATGTGATCTGGGTCGCAATACGGGGGTGTATGAGGAACCCAGGGATCTGATTCGGGCGGTTCCAGGACTTAAATTCGTGGAGTTGCCCATGAACCGGAAATTCTCTGTCTGCTGCGGTGGCGGAGGGAATGTGGAGATGACAGATCCGGAACTTTCGGCCCAGGTTGCCCAGGTGAAGCTTGATTCCATCAGAGACGTTGGAGCTGAAATGGTCATAACCGGATGTCAGCAGTGCGTGCGAACCATGACTACCAGGGCCCGCAGACAGAAGATCGACTTAGAGGTGAAAGACCTGACAGAGCTTGTGGTTGAGGCCATGGGCTGAGATGGTGAAAAATGCTTCACCCTTGCAAGCGGCTAAAGTATTACGTTTTAGGCATAAACCGACGAAGCGGCCTCTAATGCCCCCTCCCGGACTTTTACTCCCTGGAATTTCAGCATGGTCTCCAGGCCCGAGAGAAACAGGAACACGTTTCTCCGGCAGGAGGAATGACCCATAAGGCCCACTCGCCATATCTTGCCGGCAAGGTCACCTAAGCCCCCGCCGATCTCCATGCCCAGATCATTGAGCAGGGCCTTTCGCACCTTTAAATCATCGGCACCTCCGGGGATACGAATTGCGTTTAACATGGGCAGCCTTTCACCTTCCTGAACAAGCATGGAAAGTCCCATGGCCTCAACGCCGGCAACCAATGCAGTGTGGTTTAATTGGTGCCGAGCAAAACGGGCATCAAGGCCCTCTTCTGCAATAATCCGCAATGCCTCGCGGAGCCCATAGATCATGTTTATGGGGGCCGTGTGGTGGTATTTTCTCTCTGCTCCCCAGTAGCTGCTCACCATGCTCATGTCTAAATACCAGCTCACTACCGGGCTTTTTCTATTTTCAAGGGCCTTCATGGCAGCAGGGCTGAATGAGATCGGGGAAAGGCCGGGCGGGCAGGAAAGGCACTTCTGGGTCCCGCTGTAAACCGCGTCAATTCCCATTTTGTCAAGGGCTACTTCTATGCCTCCCAGCGAGGTTACCGTATCCACGAGAAAGAGCGCGCCGCACTCCCGTGCAATGTTAGCAAGGTCTTCAAGGGGCTGGCACACTCCAGTGGAGGTCTCGGCATGCACAACGGCAAGGAGCTTTGGATTTTTGCCCTGAACCGCCTTACGGACATCCTCCGGATCAATGGTCTTTCCCCACTCTGCGTCCACGCGGATTAGGGTGGCGCCCAGACGGTTCACAATATCCGACATGCGGGTCCCGAATACACCGTTGACGCATACCACCACCTCGTCTCCCGGTTCTACGAGGTTTACAAAACAAGTCTCCATGCCTGCGCTGCCCGTACCTGATACGGGTATGGTCAGGCCGTTTTCCGTCTGGAAAAGAAACCTGAGCAGGCGCTGGGTTTCATCCATAATCGACAGGAAAGTGGGGTCAAGATGGCCGATGCAGGGGGCCGACATGGCCTGAAGCACACGTGCAGGCACATCGCTGGGGCCCGGACCCATCAATACGCGTTGACCGGGATCAATGTCTCTGAAATCATTCGTATTAAAGCTCATAAAAACCTCCTTTGGTAAATTTACGTCTCGGAATTTCTACAACTTATTGAGAATATAGAACATTTTTGAGGCTTAAGCTCTTGCCTCGGACATGGAGTAATGGAATGATGGAATACTGGAAGGTTGGTTTTAAAAGGATATTATCCATTTTGATTTTTTTCAACACTAATTGTACCATTAACCCGACATCGCATTATCCCAGAACCCATTATTCCATTATTCCAGCATTCCAATATTCCAATTGGGGCGAAGTCCCTAAGTTTTTACTCCGCCTCTTCCATCAATTCATTGACAAACTGGGATATGTTGTAAATCTTGAATTTCTGTTTGCGCAATTTGGCGTTGGAAAGGTTGTGCATACAGGAATTGCACTCTGTAAGCACCACTTCCGCATTGATTTCCTCAGCCTCCTCCAATCTGCGCCGGGCCATGGCTATTGAATTCTTGGCATAGGCGCCCCTCACTCCGCCGCCTGCCCCGCAACACAGGGAATCGGCATGGTTGTGGCGCATCTCCACAAAGTCCGGGGCAATCTTCCGTATGATCTCTCGTGGTTCCTCGTAGATTCCGCAGTGCCTTCCGAGGTCACAGGGATCATGATACGTGACCTTTTTGTCGGTCTTCACAGCGAAATCAAAGTCCTTCAGAAACTGGCTGATGTGGATGACCTTGATTCCCTTTTCCTTGAGTTCGTCATACTGGGGCTTGTTGTTAAATGTGCGCGAACAGTAAGGGCATCCCGTGATGACCGTGCCGGCGCCTGTTGCCAGGATACGATCGATATTCTTTCGGACCAGGTCTTTATTGATTTCATAACCCACATCTTCCAGCACACCACTGCAACAGACCTCGTCAATAAGCGTGTAGTCAATCTTTAGGCGGTCCAAAAGGCCCAGTGTCTCCAATGTGGGTTCATCCTCGCGAAAGGAACCAACACATCCGATAAAATAAACATATTCAGCCTTTTTGTTTCGTTCCCTTTCAAAGTCCTCGGGCTCGTCCTCGGCATAGATGTTTGTGTGTTTCTTGAGCACTTCGTTCATGCCTTTAAAAACCGGGTGGCAGGAACCTATATTGACCATGTCCTTTCGAGCCTGCTTGATGATCTCGGGCACGTTTACGCCCGAAGGGCAGTTTTCAAAACAACTGGCGCAGGTTGTGCACTGAAACAGGGTCTCGATCAGTTCATCATTCAACTCGGTATTCCCGTCCATTACTTCTTTTAGGAGCAGCATTTTGCCCCTGGCATTATAGGAGGGACGAAGGGTTGATCCAAAGACAGGACAGACCGCCTGGCAAAACCCGCACCGCGAGCATTTTAGCACCTGATCACGAAATTTTTTTTCAAATTCGTATTTGGTTTCCATTTTATACCTCAAGCGCCATCTTGCCCGGATTGAGAATATTGTTCGGGTCGAATGTTTTCTTGATGCTGCGCATCATATCCATTGCCACTGGATCGTGCTCTAAGGTCATAAAGGGCGCCTTGGAAATCCCGATGCCGTGTTCTCCTGTAAGGGTTCCCCCTAAATCAATGGCCAATTGAAAAAGATCTGCGCTTGCCGCTTCCATCCGTTTTACCTGGTCCGGGTCATACCCGTCGTATAGGATCTGGGGATGAAGGTTCCCGTCACCGGCGTGACCAAACGTGGCGATCTGTATATCGTGCTTTTTTGAAATGGCCTCAATACCCTTTAGCAGATCGGTAATATTGGACATGGGAACGGTCACGTCTTCGAGCACAAAATGGGTCATGACCCTGGCAAGGACTGCATATGCGCTCTTTCTGGCCGTCCAGAGTTCCTCTGCCTCTTCTTTGGTCTTTGCCTCTTTGATCTCTTTTGCGTTATTCTTTTTAAAGACCTCTATGACCTTCTTCATCTGGAAATCGGTCTCTTCCTGTGTATAGCCGTCGGTCTCCACTAAGATCAAGGCATCCACTTCCGGGAGATTGAGGTCCGTATTCTGGTTGATGGCTAAGATGGTCTCCCTTCCCAGGATCTCCAGCGCGCTTGGAATAATGCCGCTCTGCATGGTCTCACTGAGGGCCCGGCCCGTGTCTTCCAGGTTGCCGAAAGTCGCTAAGGCCGTGCTGGTCTCAGTCGGTTTGGGGCTTATTTTGAGGGTAATCTCAGTGACTACCCCAAGGGTGCCCTCCGAGCCCACGAACAGCCTGGTCATGTCATAGCCGGACACGCTTTTCATGGTCTTGGATCCGGTTCTCATGATCCTGCCGTCCGGCAACACCACCTGGAGACCCAGGACATAATCCCTGGTCGTGCCGTACTTGGCCCCCTTGAGCCCGCCGGCATTGGTGGCCACATTCCCTCCCAATGTGCAGACCTTGCCGCTTGCAGGGTCCGGAGGGAAGAAAAACCCGTGCGGCACAAGTGCCCGTTCAAGATCGTCATACACAACGCCGGCCTGTACAATGGCCAGGCGGTCTTCGATACTGATCTTCACGATCTTATTCATATGGTTCAGGTCTAAGACAATGCCGCCTTTAACCGGAACGGCCATGCCCGAGAGACCTGTTCCCGCGCCCCTCGGTATAACCGGAATGCGTTCCCGGTTGGCCAATTTGAGAATCTCCGATACCTGTTCCGGCGTCTCGGCCCACACTGCGCACGTTGGTCTGTGGCTGTGCTCCGAGGCGTCGTAAGAATAGGACACCAGGTCGATCAGGCTGTCTGTGAAGTTCTCTTGGCCGACAATATCGATAATGTCCTGTTTTGTTTTTTCATCCATTGTTTGCTCCAAAACATATAATCAGGCCTATTATCCCGCCTTTTTTTCCGCATAGGTCTTAATCATTCCTCCGTCAAACAGGAGGTCCCCGCCTATGAGATATTTTGCAAAGCGGGAAAACCCAAAGAGAAAGAGGTTGCCTACCTCAATGGGAGACATCATCTCTTTGACTCGAGAACTGCCCATCATGACATCACTAACTACTTGCTCGGGGGTGATGCCGCGCTGTTCGGCCTGGGCAGGGATCTGTTTTAGTGCCAGGGCCGTCTTTACAAAGCCGGTGCTGACAGTAAAGGAGCGGATCTTTCCTTCCCCTTCCGCGGAAATGGACTGGGTCAGGGCGCGCAATCCGAATTTAGTTATATTGTATACAGGTTTGTTCAGGGTACAGATATGGGCGTGTATAGAGGCCATATTCCCTATGGCCCCGGTTCCGCCACTGCTCTTTTTCATGTGTGGAAAGGTCAGTTTTGACAGATAAAACGGGGCCCTCAGCATGAGTCTCTGCATGTAATCGTATTTTTCCATTGGAAAGTTTTCTATCGAGTCGATATGCTGGATCCCGGCGATATTGGCTAAATACTTGATTGTGCCAAGTTTGGCCGCCTCTGATACTGCATTTTCCATGTCTTCGTCCACAGTAAGATCCGTCTTGATAAAGACCATTCGACCGCCCATTTTTTTGGCCAGTTCTTCGGTCTTTTTCCCTTCTTCCTCATTGAAATCCAGACCCGCAACCGTAAGGCTGTTTGCTGCCGCTGCGATGGCCGTGGCCCTTCCGATCCCTCCGCTGGCCCCGCTGACAATACACACGTTGCCGGGATTGAAGTTCTTATCCTGAAGAATCAGGATCTCATCTCGCTTTATTTCCGGCTCATTTATGTCCATTTTATCCTCCTTTTTTGTTGTCAGCTTGGATATTAGCGATTATCAGGTGGTCAGGCAAGCATGATATTGGTACACTGAGAGCCTTTTTGTATGAGGGTAGGATAGGGAAATGTTAGTTGTGTGTCAATGTAGAAGATATCACAAGATCGGGCTGTTGGGCATTAATTCATTGTTATTAGCGTTGCGGGGTACGAAGAAGAATCAAAGGTTCACGCCTTGGGAGAGTTTGACTGATATGCACTCTTGACACACAAGCCTCCTTTTTCTATTCTCTGTTCAGTGATTGAAAGGAAAGAATAAAGCTTATGAAATCCACATCATACAATTTGACCATGTCTGCATTGTACAACG
>JAFDAP010000034.1 GCA_019313765.1 Deltaproteobacteria bacterium
GGAGCGGAATTTTTCAATGGAAAAATTAAGTAGTACTTATATTGTAAGCTCACCCACCATCTCCCCAACCCTCCGGGAAATGGCCAGGCTTGAAGTCAGCCCGGGGCTGTCAATCCCCAAAAGGTTAATGAAACGAGGATTAACGGAATCGGCCTCAATGACAAAATCAGGATATCCTGTGAGCCGTGACTGCAGCCCGGCCTGATGCCATATAAGGTCTTCCTCCTTCAGGCCCGGAAAAAATGGATTAACCCTGTCTGTAAAAATCTTTGCAGGGGATGGGGGACCGGACCATTCATCTCTATCACTCACAGGAACCAGTCTGGGTCCAACGGTCACGGTCGATCCCGGAGCAGGCCGGGCCGAGCTGTCGCCAAAGGTGGGCGTTAGGTGGACGCCCACCGTGAAATGACTGCCATGGTGAGTAATGACAACTTCCGGGGCGGGATAGACGTTCATTCCGGAAAGCCCCAATTCGGGACGCTTATGTGCATAAAACTTGTAGCTTTCCCCTCTCACGGGATCAAGTTCATACGGGGAATCGGGGTTTATCAGCCGGGCCATCCGGTCGGCTTCAACACCCGCTGCATTAACTACTACCCTTGCCTTAACCCGGTCCGTGTGTCCGTCACGGTAGCGAATGATCAACCTGATGAAATCGCCTTCCGCTTCAAGCCCGACCACCTCGGTATCGGTCATAAACTGGGCACCTGCCCGTGATGCCAGGGCGTGAAACCTGTAGACCAACGCGGTAGGTTCCACAATACCGGTTGTCGGTACGAACAGGGCTGACAGGGCAATGACATTTGGCTCCAGTACTCTGACCTTTGAGCCGGGAATCTTTTTTACGCCGGGCACACTATTTTTCCCGGCCCGGTCCAGATAGAGATCCAGGATGTCTTCTTGTTCCTTGCTGACGGCAACCACAAGCTTTCCGGTTTTGAGGGCCGGAACCTGATAGCGCTCGCAAAAATCATAAAGCAACCGGTTTCCCGTAACACACAGGGCCGCCTTTTGAGGACGTGTCTCCTGATCATAGTAAATGCCTGAATGAATCACGCCCGAATTCCGGCTGGACTGGTTCTCCCCTTTTGTAATCCCGGGATTTTTTTCAAAGAGAAAGACATCATTATAATACCCGGAAAGCTCCCAGGCCACGGCACAGCCCACAACCCCGCCACCTATAATGGCTATTTCGACTTCATTTGCCAATAAGATTCACCGTTCAGGAAAAGGACAGGACCAAAATCCTGTAACCTCTCTGGGACAAAAATACTGCGATTTCACGGGGCAGGCTTAGTGGGGTAGCAAATACCGGCTTTCCATCTTGATCTGAAAATACGTTTCCGGGAAGGGACAGCCTGATATTTCTTGCATCATCTCTTTTGGCTGCCATGAAGTCATGTGGCCCGGTATCAAATGGAACACCGATAAACTCAAGCGTCTTTGAAACAATGGCCAAAGGCTCCTTCTCGCCGGCCAGAGACAGGACTGAAAACTGGTGTTCCTTTAGAAATGAGATGACCTCCGGCCCTAAGACCGTCAAGGCAATAATGGCATCACTTCCCTTGACCTTCAGGAAAAAATCCGCCGTGACAATAAGTTTAAAGTCCGCCTTCTGGCTCTGATAGACAGGAATTTTCACCGCGGTTGAGAAAGTCCGGCCGCTAAGGTCCAGCAATGATTTTATCAACGCCGGGGCATCTCCTCCACCAGTCAACATTTCAGCCTCGGCCGTACCTTCTGTCATGTCACCTTGTCCCGGGGGATAATCGATGACTTTTACCCCCAACCCCTTCAAATAATCCTTGATAATCGGTGAATTGTGAAATGCCGGGCTATCTGTCAGGTTGATAACGGCAAAGTCAGCCGCGTTATCCGATCCGGCTTGGGACAGCCTTATAATCCAGTCCCCTGAAATCTGAAGACCAATGTCTCCTTTAAGTCCTAATGTTTCTCCCCTCTTGAAAACCTTGGGGTAATCGCAAACCCTGATAATCTTATCCAGGGCCGCCCTAAGATCCTCATCTTCGGCAATATGTACGATCCTATAATTTTCCCAGCTGGACCCGATGAGTTTTTCCATCCTCTCGGGGACCTTATTGTTCAGATCCAGGATCACCATCAGGCCGTTTCGAAGATTAATAATAGGAAAGGCTTTTGCCTCGAGATCTATCTGTCCCCCCGATTTCAAGGGGATAAAATGCCTGCCGGTCTGGACCCACTCCTCTCCGATTTCAGTAAATATCATGGCCAGATCATGACCCACGGCGCTTGGCTTTCGGCTTTTACTTACGGCCTTATCATCGCTTTTAATTTCAAGTTTTTTGGAAACTGCTGACACAATGGGTTTTCTGACAATTTCGGGAGAATAGATGGGCAGTCTGATGACCTGACCCGGATATATCAAATTCGGGTCTTTGATAGAGGGGTTCAATTGTTTAACAAGGTCAAGATACTCCTTGTACATATCCTTTGGGGGAATGTCGTACCTGTCCTTGGCAAGCATGGTAAGACTATCGCCCGGTTTGACGGAATAATTTTCAAGATCCAGGTCCTTCAGAGCGGCTACCGGGACAACTTTTTCGGGCAAAGAAGGCTCAGGTGCGAGCCCGCCTGCAATCGGCACAATCTTAAGGGGAATAATAATCTTCTCCCCCGGGTGGACCAGATCGAGATTCTGGAAAGACTTGTTCAGTTTTTTGAGCACAGAGAGCAGTTCAGCCAGATCCCTCTGTTTCAGCAGGCCTTTTTCTCTTAAGATCTTCCATACCCACTCACCCTTTTTTATGGTAAAGGTCTCTGTGAGGACTTTCTTATCATCAACCTTATGGATATCTTTTTCTATTTCCGCGGTCTTTTCCAGGGATATGTCATAGGTCTTTTCTTCTTCCTGGGCCAGTGACGCTTCCAGGTAGAAAAAAACCGGCAGAATGCTTAAAAAGGCCGAAAGGGTAAATTTGAAAATGGTTGATGTCATCCGCAAGCCTGTTTATTAAGGGATTTTGTATCTTCTCAGTAAATCGGGGGATCCGAACCCGCATATCGAATCTTTGATGCTTATAACCACCTGATATTACTAAAAGGCATTTTTTATTTTTGCATATTTTGTCCACCCTCCGTAGCAGGCTATCCACCCTCCGTAGCAACTACTGCGGAGGACGGGCTGCGGAGGACGGGCGCCTTTTTGCGGCTATGTCAATAATAGGAACTTAACTCTTACATTGTCAATATCATTTTTTTTATCCATTTTGCACTATATATTGAGATTTTTTCTCCTATCTCATACAGTATGTGGTATTTTCCCTTTACATACCCCCTATAATTTGATAATATACATGAAAAATTGAAGTAACCGGAGGAAACCATGAAGATCAAGAAGCTTTCCATCCATGGGTTCAAGTCTTTTATGGACAGGCTTGATATCACCTTTCCCAGGGGAATCAGCGGGGTTGTTGGGCCGAATGGATGTGGAAAGAGCAACATCGTGGATGCAATCAGATGGTGCATGGGGGAGCAGAGCCCTAAGCAGTTAAGGGGCCGGCGCATGGAAGATATCATATTCAGCGGTGCCGGAAATGACAAACCCATGGGCATGGCAGAGGTTTCCCTCCTTTTTGAAAACGGAGACAGTTCATTTCCCCCGGCATTTGCGCAGGATGCAGAGCTGTCGGTAACCCGGCGTTTGTACAGATCGGGAGAAAGCGAATATATGATCAACAAGGTCCCGTGCAGGCTCAAGGATATCCAGGAGATTTTCATGGATACCGGCCTTGGGAACAGGGCCTATTCCATTATCGGTCAGGGCCAGATAGGGACCATATTAGAGCAAAAACCGGAAGAAACCAGGGTCATGCTGGAAGAGGCCGCCGGGATTACAAAATACAGGAAAAAGGTAGAGGTATCACAGAGAAAGATAGAGCTTACGGAAGCGAATCTTCAACGCGTGGAAGACATCTTAGGGGAAGTTCAGAAACAGATACGTTCCCTCAAGAGACAGGCATCCAAGGCCAGGCGATATAAGGCCGTTTGCGAGGAGATTCGAAATCTGGAACTCATCCTTTATGCCAATACCTATCATGAGCTAAAGGAAGATTCGGGTAACAGGCTGAAATCTACAGAAGACCTCGTTCAACAGGAATTGGCCCGGTCCACCACCCTCTCCCAACATCACGCTCGAATAGAGACTATGAATTTGGAGTTGGAAGAAAAGGATGCGGATTTGTCAATGTGTCGGAAAAGCCACCTTGACTTGAGAGAAAATGTCCACAAAAAGGAGGGCAGCATTGAATCCCTTGCACGGGAAATGAGGATGCAGGAGGAGCAGGAAGGCAGGCTCAAGGAAGAACAGGAAGAGATAAGGATCAGACTCACAAACCTTAAAGAGGAAAAGGTAACTCTTCAAGAGGAAGTGAAGAGCATGGAAGAGAGGTCGCTTGAAATAGAAGGGGAGACCTCCATTAAAGAAAAACGCCTTAAGGCCAGGCAGGATTTTCTGAAGGATATCAAGGAAGAGTATGAAAAGGCCAGGTCCGAATTGAATGACGGCGTAAACAAGGAAGTGGGATTGAATCATGAATCCGGTTATCTGAATAAGATGCTGGGTCAAATTACCGATGGCCGGTCCCGCCTGGAAAAAGAGTTAAAAGACTTCAAGAATAAGATTGAAACCATAATCAATGCCTCTGAACGGAAAAGCTTAGCCAGGGAGGCCACGGCGGAGCGGCTGCGGGAGATAAAGGAATCCATTGAACACCAGAACATGAACTGTGAAGAGTTGGAACAGGTAAGAAAAGGCATTGAATCGGAGCTCAAGTCGGCAGAGGCGGACCTCAATGTCTGCCAGTCGCGCTTAGCCAGCCTGCAATCCCTTACAGAGAATTTTGAAGGGTACAAAATGGGTGTCCGTACCATAATGAAGGCCCATGACCTGGAACCTCGTAAACAGGGCCGCATCCTGGGTCTTGTGGCAGACGTCATCCAGGTGGATTCCAAATATGAACTGGCCGTTGAAGCAGTCCTGGCCGACAGGTTACAATACGTGATCGTGGAATCACAGGAAGACGGCAGACAGGCCATTGATTATTTGAAAACCAGGGAAAAAGGAAGAAGCAGTTTTGTTCCGATTAAGGACATTAAAGCAAACGGAAACGGTAAGGCAGAACATGCGCAATTAACGCTTTTGCCGGACCTTGTTTCCGTGCCCGAGGCATATAAGCCTTTGATAAATGCCCTGCTGGGTGACACCGTGCTCGTGGAAAACCTTGATCAGGCACTGTCTTTGTGGAAAAACAATGGAACGGATCTGTGTTTTGTAACCGCAGACGGAGACATGATCGATCAAAGAGGTGTAATCAGCGGCGGAAAGCTTACTCAGAATTCCCGTGGTCTTTTAGCCAGGAAACGGGAGATGTCGGAGCTGAAAGAAAAGTCTGTTGAATACCAAAAAAACGTCGATGCTTTGAAACTCAAGCTGGAAAATACGGTAACGGACATACAGGAGAACAAAACGGCGATAGAAGACTTAGCCGAGAATAGATGGACCTGCCAGGATGAAATAAACGAGTTTGATAAGATACTCTTCCGCCTGGGCCAGGAACTGGATCAGTTGGAAAATCTTTCCCAAAAGATATCACAGGACCTGGAAAGAAAGGACATAGAAGAGCGCAAGCACAAGAAAGAACTCTCAAGGATTGAAGAGGAACTTGACCTGCGAAAGGCAAGGCGAAAAAAGGAGGAGGAATACTTTCAAGAAAAGGAGATTGAGCTGAAAGAGTCTGAAGAAGAATTTGACCGGTTTCGAGATGAACTGACAAAGCTCCAGGCGGATTACCGTATTATCAAGGAAGGACGTCGTGGCCTTCTTCGTGAGATTCAAATGAAAGACGACTTTGCTGATGACTCCCTAAAGCGACTTGAGAAGATTGAAGAGGATATTTCCCGGGGAAGACATACCCGTGATGAGTGCCTGATGAGAAAAGAGACGCTCAGGGAGGAACTGGAAGTTATCTATGACGAACTGAAAAAATCGGAAGAGGTCGTGAACCGGGCGGAGCAGGAGCGCCAGGTATTCCTGAACGGCATCAGGGAGGAAGAAAGAAAGGCGGAACAGCTTCGTGAAGAGATAGAGGCCCTCAAAGAAAAGGTTAACAGGGCCAAGATGGAGCACTCGGAAATACAGTTCAGGATGAACAACCTGGTTGAAAAGGCCAAGGAAAAGGCCGATCTGGACCTGAGCCGTGTCTATGAACAGTACTTAGATGATGATTTTTCCGCCGCAGAGGTGGAGGGAAAACTCGAACACCAGAAAAATCTGAAGCAAAGATTAGGAGATGTAAACCTGACGGCCATTAAGGAACACGAGGCACTCAAAGAGCGTTATGAGTTCATAAAGAACCAGAGGGAAGACCTGCTGAGTTCCATTGAATCCCTTCGGGTTGCCATTCGAAAGATCAACAAGACCTCGCTTGAGAAATTCGCAAAGGCCTTAAGGGACGTGGACGCGAAATTGAAAGAGGTTTTCCCCATTTTATTTAACGGCGGTACGGCCGGACTTAGATTGATTGATGAGACAAAACCATTGGAGAGCGGTGTCCTGGTAGAAGTACAACCGCCGGGCAAAAAACTGAGCCACATGGGACTCCTCTCGGGCGGCGAGAAGGCCCTGGTCGCAATGGCCCTTATCTTTTCCATTTACATGGTAAAACCGAGCCCGTTCTGTCTTTTAGATGAGGTGGATGCCCCCCTTGACGAGGCCAATGTCGACCGGTTCAATAACCTTATAAAGGAGATCAAAAGGTCCTCCCAGATCATTATGGTCACCCACAGTCGAAGGACCATGGAGATCGTGGACAGGCTTTACGGAATCACCATGGAAAAGGCCGGTATATCCAAGACCGTAACCGTGGATATAGAGGGCATGAAAAAAGCGGCCCCGGAAAATGCGCAGGGCGATCAGCCCACGGTTCATTAAATTCCAATACGCCGTAACGAAGCATAAAACCCCCTTGTCTCCCAGTGCCGCTAACTTCGGGCGCCGGGGGATTTGAGGGGTTTTTTGTTAAAGACCCTTTTCCGACCGCTGAGATTCTGGTACTGTGGGATTTCTTAATTTTTTATGGAAAGGGTTTTTATATGATGAAATTATTCCCCTCCCCTGACCGGGAAAAAGGGATTTTCAAAAGGCTTCGCCAGGGACTCTCAAAGACAAGGACAAGCTTCACCGGAAGGCTGGATCGCCTGTTTTTGGGCAAAAAGGAGATCACAGAGGATCTTCTGGAAGAACTGGAGGAAATCCTTTTCACCTCGGATATCGGTGTTGCAACGACACAAGAACTGATAGATTCGGTCCAGGATCAGGTAAAGAGAAAGGAACTGAAAGATCCCCGGAAGCTGAAAAAAGTCCTGAGGGATCATATTGTTTCATTTCTGGAAAACCCTCCCGTGGAGCATCCGTCGCCCGGGCCGGGGGAACCCTTAGTCATTATGGTCATAGGCGTAAACGGCGTTGGAAAGACCACCACAATAGGCAAGACAGCACAAAAATTCAGGTCCCAGGGAAAGTCGGTCCTGTTAGTGGCGGCAGATACCTTCAGGGCCGCGGCGGTCGAGCAGTTGGGGATCTGGGGCGAACGGGCTGGGGCGGATGTAATAAAACAGGCGCCCGGAGCAGATCCATCTGCAGTGGCCTTTGATGGCCTGAGCGCCGCATGCTCAAGAAAGGTTGATGTGGTCCTAATCGATACGGCAGGGCGCCTTCATACCAAAGTAAATCTCATGGAGGAGTTACAAAAGATCCACAGTGTGACCGGCAAAAAACTCTCTGGGGCCCCCCATGAAGTCTGGTTAGTGCTGGATGCCACGACCGGTCAGAACGCCATTTCCCAGGCCGAAATATTCAATGATGCATTAGGGGTCACCGATATTATCCTGACCAAACTGGACGGCACTGCAAAGGGAGGCATTGTCATAGGCATCTGCCGGCAACTCAAGATACCCATTAAGTATATTGGTATCGGCGAAAAGGTTGATGACCTCAGGCCCTTTAATTCCGAAGATTTTGTGCAGGCCATATTTGATTAAACGTCTCGGAATTTCTATCAGGCCACGGGGGGAAGAATAAAGCTGTTTTCAAGGCATTAGCTTTTGCCTCAGGCATGGAATAATGGAATGCTGGCCTCCGGCTCGTAGATCCTCCGGCTCGGAGAGAATATTGGAATGTTGGGTTTAATAAGGAATTTTCCAAATAACCCAGTGTTCCATTTTCCCAAAACCCCTGGCCCAGACCGACCGTTTGCTCATCGTTTTCGTTTTACAATGGCTAAATTTTACAATGCGGCCAACAATATTCTAAACCAAATTATGTCGCACCAGGGCGGGCCATTATTCCATCATTCCAATATTCCAATTGCGGAGCGAAGCGGAGCCAAGTTATTCCTATGACACAAAACATTGTTGAACGAAAAATCATGTGGGGTGACCTGGATTCTTTGGGCATCGTCTTTTATCCCAGGTATTACGAATGGATCGATGCCTGCGGTCATCTCTTTTTTGAATTGATCAACCTGACCATCGGGGACCTGTGGCGTGACAGAAAAATCCAGTTTGGCCTGGTTGAGACATCCTGCCGCTATTTCAAGCCCGGAAAATACCACCAGAAAATCCGCATTATCACCAATATTGATGCCTTGAATGAAAAGACCGTGGTTCTGAAACACACCATCCGCGATTCAAAAGACGATATTCTTCTCCTCGAAGGACTCGAAAAAAGGATCTGCCTGGACGTGTCCGACCCGGAAAACTTCCGGGCCATGGATATCCCAAAGGATATTTATGGTGTGCTGAAGGATAACTGCTCTTAAAACGAGCATGCTCAAAGCGCCCGCATCCACTCCGGCCTGAGGCCTATTTCACCCCGAAGGGCAGCATCAATCTGGTCGAGGGCATCCTGCTTTCCCTTGGGAAGCCTGGCCTTTATGGGCAGGTAGTTGGAGGCATGGTTGGAGAAGAAAAGGCCCCTGCTCAGATTGGTGTTCGCGATCATCTCCCTCAGTTCCTGGAGCAGCTCCCTTTCGTCCAAAAGCACGAAACGGCCGCTTGTATAATCATCATGAAGCGGGGTGCCGGAGATGAGCATTACGGTCAAGGCACCCACATAATTTGGATCCATGGCGCTGAGGAGTTCACCCGTGGCCCTGGCATGCTGAAACGACCTTTCCCGCCCTGCAATACCAAGTAAGACTGTTACGGAAAGCTTGATACCGGCCTTCCGTACTTTTCTTCCCATTTTAATCAGATTCTCTGCGCTGGTCCCTTTGTGAATCTCCTTAAGCAGGTCCGGGTCCCCGGTCTCTACGCCAAGATAAAGGATTCCGAGCCCGTTTTCCTTAAGCTCGATAAGCTCCTCCGGGGACTTCATCCTGATACTTTTGGCATTGGCATAGGCCCCTACCCTTCTTACCCAGGGAATATGCTCCCTGATCCTGTCAAGAATCCACATGAGCCTTTTCTGGGGGATAATCAGGGCATCGCCGTCCATCAAAAATACCCTGTCCTGCCGCTTCATATATCTGGCGGCAAAAAGGATGTCGCTCAGTATGATCTTTTCATCCTTGATCCTGAATCTCTTACCCGTGTAAGTGCCGCAAAAGGTGCACTTGTTATGGGAACATCCCACGGACACCTGCAGCAATATACTGTACGCCTCGCTGGGCGGCCTTATGCAATTCCCCTCATAGTGCATGCCTTCATCTTCAACTGCGCATTCCATATATCTTCTCTCCTGTCAGATCATATTTCAATTCATATCCAGTCTGTGCTGTGTATACCTTAAATTCTAATCCTCATAAAGAAAAAGTCAAATGCCCCCTCTATATTCAATGTGTGTAAAGTTGGCCCTTGACATAAGACGTTTTGTCACCAAACTCATTATCTCTTTGCTGGCAACAGATGTGGGTCTAGGAGGCTGTCGGA
Organism: Deltaproteobacteria bacterium; assembly: GCA_019313765.1. Classification (GTDB taxonomy): domain Bacteria; phylum Desulfobacterota; class DSM-4660; order Desulfatiglandales; family Desulfatiglandaceae; genus JAIOSR01. The sequence continues at coordinate 9,973 of JAFDAP010000034.1, forward strand.
AAACGTCCATCTGCTACGTTATCCTCATCCCTCGTCACTGCGCCGTACGTTTATGTACGCCTCATTCCTCAGGATTTCGCGCGCCTTGCATCTGAACATTTTCCATCAGCCTCCAAATTATCAGGTTCTCCGACAGGCTCCTAGGCTGCCTTTTATTCTTGCCAATTTCCAGCAAGAATAAAAGGCATAGTTTTCTGGACAGCATGTCATTTTTCATGTTATCCAGCTAAAAAGCTACAAATCTTGAAGCAT
>JAFDAP010000035.1 GCA_019313765.1 Deltaproteobacteria bacterium
CCTGTCTCGTAGGTCCCTACCTCTACGTTGACCGCACAAAGGTGGATACAGGTGGTTGATGTCGTGCAGGCCTGGTTGATCATAAGTGCCGGCAACTCTTTCTCATTGTCAACCAGCATGGCCGCTGCCCATGTGTGGCTGTAAAACATATGGTGCTGCGAGATGGTGATGCCATAATACATATAGTCTAAAACCGTGGGATCAAGCTTGCTTGCCAGCATCCAATTTCTTGCCGTGTTTGCGCCCAGAACAATAGCATTCTCTGTTCCCATAGTGCCCTGCCAGCGGCTGAACGGGCTTGAATAGTAGCCTTTGTACGGTATAAACGCTCTTGTCAACATGTTATTTCTCCTTTGGTTAAATAGATTATGTTTCGGTAATTATTCAACTTACCATGCTCATTTTTTTAAGCGGTCTTTTCATCCAGTCCCTGTTTACTCATCACTCCACTTGCCGTATTTTTCCCTGAGGATACGATGAAGGATTTTTCCCGTGGGTGTTCTCGGCATGTCCTCATCTTTGAGGAAATCCATGGTCTTCGGCCTCTTGTACCCGGCTATTTTGCCGCGGCAAAAGTCAAGGATCTCTTTGGCTAAATCTTCGCCCGGCTCATACCCGGCATTCAACACTACTACGGCCTTGATGGCCTCTCCCCACTTATCATCCGGGATTCCGATCACGGCCACGTCCTGCACCGCCTCATGTGACGCGACTACCTCTTCAACTTCAGAGGGGTAAACGTTTTCACCGCCCGTGATAATCATATTGGCCTTTCTGTCCACCAAGGTATAATAGCCGTCCTCGTCCCTCTTTACCATGTCGCCGGCCGAAGACCATTCAGCCTCAAATGCTTCTTTGGTCTTTTCAGGCTCTTTCAGATACTCCTTGAAAAGCATGGGGGTCCGGTAAAACAGCTCTCCCACTTCCCCGTCCGGGACCTCATTTCTGTCTTCGTCAAGGATCCTTATCCGGTCAGTCCCGAATATCTCTTTACCAATGGACCCGAGCTTCTTGAACTGGTCCTCGGGTCTTAAAAGGGTCACAAGTCCGCCCTCGGTGCTCCCATATGCCTCCCACAGTTCGGCATTCTTGAAATAATCCATTATAGCCACTTTCAGGTCTTTTCTTGCAGGAGCAGACGATACAAGCAACTGGCGGATGGATGACACATCAATGTCATTTTTCACCTCATCGGGAAGGGCCAAGATCATGATGTAATGGGTTGGTACCAGGGACGTGAAGGTGATTTTGTATTTGTCAATGGTCCTTAGCAGGTCCTCGGGATCAAAACTGATCATGTTGTAGACGAATACAGGCGCTGATACCAGAGTATAGGCAAAGGAATAAAATATGGAATTGATATGGCACATGGGCATAACCAGCATCACCTTATCAGTCGGTCTGACGCCCTGGTTGACATCGTGCAAATAATACTGCGCCACCGTACTTTCATGTGTTCTCATAACCCCTTTGGGCCTGCCTGTTGTACCCGATGTGTACATGATGGTCCAGATATCGGCGGAATCAACCATGATGTCCGGCTCATCGGGCGAGGACTTTGAGAGCCAGTCTTCAAAATCAATATATCCGTCAGGGACTGGCCCGTCTCCCATATAAACATATGCATCTTTGGGAACAGGGAGTTTGTCCTTAATGCTGTCAATCATTTCCACAAAAGGGGCCTCCACGATAAAGGCTTTGCATTCCGAGTGATTGATGAGGTACTCTATGTTAAGGGCTGCCAGCCTGAACATGACGGGTACTGCGATCTGCCCGCCCTTGGCACAGCCGGCATAGATATCCATCCATTCCCCCCGGTTATAGGCAATTACGGCAAATGTATCCTTGTGACCCACGCCGAGGTCCTTTAACCCGTTGGCGAAACGACACGACCTCTCGTTCCAGTCTTTAAAGTTAAATTCATTGTTCTTGTCCTGCCATCCTAACTTATCCGGATAATTCATGGCATTCATCTTTACCATAGTACCTGCATGCATCCATTTGCTTACATTCATTTTAATACCTCCCTTCTAAATAAATCAAATTATCACCACCAGGGTTTAAAGCTTGTTTAGAAATGTAGCACAGGGCTTTAGCCCTGTCATGATTCAAGCAGGGCTAAAGCCCTGCACTACTCCCTATGGCTTTTCCCCTTCCATGGCAAAAAGCGCTGCGCCCACGGCGCCGGTTAACTGGGGATATTCAGGAACTAAAACTTCACTTTTGGTGATTTCCTGAACCATCTTCACCAAGTATGTATTATGGGCCACCACACCACCTGTCATGACCACCCTGTCCGTAAGCGTATCCATCTCCAGGACCCGCTTGATAACAGAATAAAAAAGCCCCTTCACTATATCCGGAACCTTTTTTCCCTGCCTGATTTTTTCCAGCACCTCCGTGCCTGAAAAAACAGTGCAGTAACTTCCTAATTCGACCATATTTTCAGATACCCTGGCTAAGGAGTCCATCTCTTCCAGGTGGATATCCAGGCGGGCTGCCATTTCTTCAAGGAATGCGCCGGTCCCGGCCGCACATTTCCGGTTCATCTTGAAGCTGACCCGTCGGCCACGGTCGTCCAGTTTGATAACCTTGTTATCCTGACCTCCTATATCAATAATGGTCATGGAAATGGGGAAATAATGATAGCAGCCTTTGGCATGACACCCTATCTCTGTCTTCGTATCACGGCTGAAGGGGACATTCTTCCGTCCATAGCCTGTAGAGATGCAGTTGACCACATCTTTTTTAGAGGCCCCTGCCATTTCCAAAGAGGATTCCAGACAGATCTCGGCAGTCTCTGAAAAATCGGTCCCGGACTTTCTAACGGCGTGACCTAACAAGTTCTTCTCTGCATCGAGGACAGACACCTTGGTACGGGATGCACCGACATCAATGCCCACGAATACAGCTTCAATTTTATCCGTCATGATCGATCAACAACCAATTGCCAAAAAGAATCAAGAGTCATCACCCTCTGTTTTTATCCTTCCTCCAACTGCTCTACAAATGCCTCAATATTGGTCTTTGCCTGTTCCTCTGAATAACACCTCAAATCGCACAGGTCACCGTTGATGGTGAGAACGGGAATACCCAGCTTTTCACTCAACCTTTCGGGCATGCCATAGCGATTGTTGGAGTTATTGGGACAGGTCTTGGCATCATGAAAGAGAATGCCGTCAAACTTAAACTTGTTATAGCAATCCGTGATATATTGCTCTTTATAAGGCTCATCCCTTACAATAAAAAGTTCCGTGTATGCCACACCCATACTTTCAAAGGGTTCATCAGGGTCAAGCTGGTCGAATATCCAGCTATTACAATAGGTGGAGGCCACCACACAGGTCTTCAGTGAATAGAGCTGCTCCGAAAGTGCCCTCAGCTTACCCCAGATAGGCATCCCTTCCCAGTAAAGCCGATGCTTTTCTCCCTCAACCGCGGCCACACCATCCTTGACCCTCTGCTGCAGTTCGGGCAGAAGCAATTCATAATAGTCATTTGCCTCCTTGGTGCCCCTTGCCACCACGGCAGGAGCCATGTGAATTGTTGCGTCAAAAAAGGTCCAGGGAGATGGAATGGCGGCGGCCACTTCAAGACAGGCCCTCCAGAGTTCCGAGGTACGCCTGGAGTGTCCCACGGCCTCTTTGAAACGGTCCATGTCGAATTGTTCACCGGTCACCTCTTCCAGCTTTGGCACCAGGTCTTTTATCTGGCTGGCAATATCCTTGATCTGATACTCCCTAATATCGCCGATATCTCTGTGGGTGTGTACACCTACAAGCGGCACGTTGAGTTCGCGTGAATACCATGCAAACCAGTCCTGAACGTCCCTGCACTGGTTTGTATTGAAAACGAGCACGTCCGGCCTGGGGACAGACTCTATGTTATAGGCCATGGTCAGGGGGGTCTTTTTCTGTAGATAAGAACCCACATCACACGTTAGGTAGGAACAGATATCGGGTGAATACCCTAAGGCATTGCTATAGGGGATCAACTCTGTGGACATGCGGGTCGCCCCTAACATGGCCCCGTGGTTTTCCGGATAGTAAACCAGAAAGCCCATACCTCTCAAGAGTTCGGCAGGGCCAACGCTCGTACACCAGGCAATTTTTCTCGAACCTGTTTTTGCCGCATCATCCATTTCGTAAAAATGGTCAGCCATGAGCTTTTTCAAGGGCTTGCCTGCTGCAATCTTTTTTCTTGTAGTCTTCTTTTCCTCTGACATATGTACCCCACTTTTCGAAATTGAAGATTGAATATTGAACATTGAATATTGATGGTCCCAAAAACCGTTAAACAATCAATCGAAAGTCTTCAATCATCAATGTAAGGTTATTCCATATTCTTGGCCACGATCTCCGTAATATCCATGATCTTGATCTTGCCCCTTTCCTCTTTGGGAATGGCCTTGGCCCCTTTTCTCAGGTTATCCTTGCAGGCCGCACACCCAGAGACAATGATTTCAGCGCCGACTGCCAGGGCATCTCTTACCCTCTCCGCTGCCATATCCACTGCCATATCAGGGTTATTGGCCAATACGCCGCCCCCACCGCCGCAGCAGCGGGCCTGAAGTCTGTTTCTGGCCATCTCCACATATTCAAGTCCCGGGATCGCTTTCAGGATATTCCTGGGTTCCTCAAAAATCTTAAAGGCCCTTCCTAAGTCACAGGGGTCGTGATACGTCACCTTTTTCCCCAGATCACCATTGAACTTTATCTTTCCTTCATTGATGAGTTTCTCAAGATAGTGGACGGAGTGATACACTTCCAATCCCAGGTCCCCTATCTCGGGATAAATCTTCTTAAATGTCTTGTAACACCCGGCACACGGGGTCAGCAGTTCCTTTGCGCCCGTGGCCTCTATTCTTTCAATGACCTTCTCGGCATGCGGTTCAAATCCATCTGATCCCATAAGAAATAACGGGAACCCGCAGCAGCCTTCTTCTGTGGCTAAGGTCGTGTAGTCCACCCCGGCGGCATCTAACGGCTTGATCAGGCTGGGGACCATTTTCATGTCCAGATAGCTCGGTACGCATCCCATAAAAAGGAGCGTCTCGGCCTTTTCTTTCAGGGTCCCCTCCTTGATCTTCTCCTTGAGATCAGAAGGGTAGATGTCTATCCTGTCGGCCCTGGCACTTGCATATACATTGCCCGTCTTTATGATGTTGTCCCGAACCCCGAGTACCGGTTCAGGGACAAACCCGGCCTTATAAAGCTTTTTGCGAACCCCTTCAATAATCTCATCCACCTTCACCTGGGCCGGGCAGAAATAGGTACATGCCTGACAGGTGGTACAACTGTAAAATGACTCTGCCAATTCTTCTGAGGGTTCTATGGTGCCATTTAAGAAATTAAATGCAAGGATATTTCTCCCCCGGGCATTTCTCGATTCCCTGTGCGTCACACTGAAGGTAGGGCATCCGAGGCGACAGAAGCCGCAGTAAATACATGCAAGGAGTTCATTATCAACATCCTCACCGAATGAATTGACCCCTTCGGGATGTTCAAGAAAGGTCTTAAAGGCAAAATAATCGTAGATGTCGTATTTCTTTTTTTCCAGACCCATCTTGCCGGGATTCAGTATGCCATTGGGATCAAGGGCCTTCTTAATGGACCGCATGACGTCTAAGGCCGGGCCCAACTGTTTTTCTATATAGGGGTTCCTGGCAAGACCTGTGCCGTGCTCGGCCGTAACCGTGCCTCCCATTTCAATGGCAATCTCGGCAAGCTCGTCAGCCGCAGGTCTGAGCCTGTCCCATTCCTCCTTGCTCCTCATGTCGGTTACAAATGTGGTATGGACATTCCCGTCTCCTATATGGCCAAAGGTAGTCAGGAGGAGATCGTATTTATCGGCTATTGCCTGTGCCTTCTTAATCACTTCCGGGATCTTTGTGGGAGGGATACCAAGGTCTTCCGATATGGCAACCAGCCTGTTGCCCGGCTTAATCCTGGAAAGTGTCGGCACTAATTTTCCCCGTGCCTCCATGATCTCACCTGCTTTTTCCGGGTCACCGCTCCAGGTGAATTCATGCACATCGTATTTCTTGCAGATCTCGCCGATCCTTTCCATATCCCTTTCTACTGTTTCTTTGACTCCATCCGACTCGATGATCAGCATGGCTTCTATCTTGCTCACGTCTTTTCCAATAGCTTCTTCCACAACCTTAAGGCTATATTTGTCCATGATCTCGCAGGCAGTCAACTGGATGCCAGAGCCTATTATATCAGTAACCGCTTTTCCGGCCGCAAACAGATCGTGGAAGATTGCCAGGGCAAGGGCGGTAAATTCCGGAACAGGTTGAATCTTTACCGTAATCTCCGTGATGACCCCGAGTGTCCCCTCAGAACTGGCAAAAACACGGTTCAGGTCATATCCGAACGATGACTTGGGGGTCTTGAAACCGGTTTTAATGATGGTTCCGTCAGCCAGAACTACCTGCATGTCCTTTACATAATCCCTGGCTGTGCCGTATTTTACAGCCCTGTGCCCGCTTGAGTTGGTGGACATCATACCGCCTATGGTTGCAATGGCCTCGCTGCCGGGGTTGGGGGGAAACATGAGCTTATGCCTGGCAAGCTCTACATTTAGCTGCTTACAGATCACCCCTGGTTCTACCCTCGCATAAAAATTCTCCTTGTTAATCTCAAGAATTTTATTCATCATATGAACATCCAACAGGATGCCGCCTTTTACAGGAAGGGATGCTCCTGTTGTGGCTGTCCCTGAACCCTGGATCGTAACGGGCATTTTTGCCTCATTGGCCAACCGCATAATCTCAGAAATCTGCTCCGTGGTATGAGCGAAAACCACCACATCGGGAATCCCTTCATGTACGGAAAGGTCACGGGAATAGGAAATGCACTCCACGCGGTCATCAAAAACATTCTCCGGACCGACGATTTGTGTTATGTCAGAAATGATATCCATAGGTTATCCTCCAATAATTTCGAGTATAATTAGCTTTTTTGGGCTAAGGAACAACATTCCAAATCCCAGTTGTGGCTATTATTTAGCTACAAAGTGACTATAACGAATGGGCTCAAAAATTGTCAAGCAAAACTCTTTTTGCCAAGCCTGTCAAAAAGCAGCAAGACCATTCCTTTCATGCCATTTCTCCCTTTCTATTTTTTTGTTTTCCCGGGGTCTTTGGAATGTATGATTGCCATAATTATGTGGTCCTTCACAACGCCTGATTACCTTCTGGCGATGAAAAACGCAGAAATTTTAAATCACACAAAATGGTATTGCAACTATCATGTTGTTTTTGTCTCAAAAAGACAGAAAAATAGGATATGAGAGTCATAGAATTGAAAAAAACACCGTGGAAATTGGGTCAAAAAATCCGTCAAAAAAGGCTATCAAAGACGATCCGATGTGAGGTAAAGTATAAAGTGCTAAAAGTGAACCAATATCGCGGATGATGTGTGGTCCTTTCTCATACTTTAGGCACTTAATAATATGGTGAATCACTATGTCAGAGAATAACAAAAGCATTGTAACCATTACCGATGTCACTTTAAGGGAGTACGGCCAGAATATTCCTGCAGACCGTCTGCACGTCTTTAACCCGGAAATCCGGGTTGAGATCGCCCTGAGACTTATAGATGCAGGTTTTACAAATCTCGAAATCCTTTCTTGTGCTAATCCCAAAATCGCCCCGGCCATGAATAAAAGGGCAATGAAAAAAATTGCAGAAGATCTTGGCAGGATTAACGGTATCAATTTTATTACACTGGTTCCAAACAAGGCCGGCTACAGAAACTTTCTTGATTTGGACCTTGGACCGGAAGGCTTTAACCACACTATTGGGATATTCTTTTCAGCGGTCGAAGCCCACAATCTTGCAAATCTGGGAAGGTCCATAAAGGAAACCGTTGCGGAATACAGAAAAATTGCAAAGGATGCTCGTTCCAATAATATAAGGGTCGTTGGCTACATCTCAGCCGCATTCGGATACTTTGACACGGAACATGGTGTTCTCATCAAAGCTGATACCGGTGAAGTAAGCAATTATGTGGATCTGCTCTTTGACCTCGGTGTTGAGACAGTAACATTTTCGGACCTCCAGGGTGTGGCAGGTCAAGAAGAAACAGGTATGTTTTTCGAGACCATACTAAATATAAGGAAAGGAAAAGACATAGAAAAACTTGCATATCACCCCCATCATGTATCAGGTGAGGCCGCAATCGCCAATAGCAGGATTGCCTATGATATGGGTGTCCGGCGCTTTGACTCATCCTTAGGCGGGACCGGAGGGTGCGTGACAGGTGCACCCGGCAATCAGCCTACAGAGAGGCTTGTCCGGTTTTTTAGTGAATCAGGGATCGAGTCCGGGATCGATGAACAAAAGGTTTTTTCCCTGACCGACATGGTTCAAAGGGAATTGTACAGTAAATGAAGATACTGCTTGTATATCCATATTGTCTTGAAGACAGGCTTCATGCGGAGGATATCAGCGTCCCCCCCATGGGTCTCTATTACGTGGGCGCGGTGCTCAAAGAAAACGGTTTCGATGTTGAGATATTAAACTGGCATAATATCAATAAGACACCTGAAAAAATCAAAGAAACCCTGGTTGCAAAAAACCCGGATGTAATCGGCTTTTCCATCCTCCATGCAAACCGATGGGGCGGCATTGAAATCGCCCGGATTGCCAGGCAGATTGATTGCAATGTGAGGATTGTCTTTGGCGGGATTGGCGCAACCTTTTTGTGGAAGCATTTGTTGACCCATTTCAAAGAGATCGACTTCGTGGTTATGGGAGAAGGGGAATACACGTTTTTGAATCTGGTGGGACGCATTGAAAATGAAGATTTAAAAGATATTGAGGATGTAAAAGGGATCGCCTTTAGGAAAAATGGTAAAGTCATAAAAACAAAGGATGCTCCGGTGATTCGAGATCTCGACAGACTGCCCAATCCTGCAAAATATTTTGAGTATCAACATATTTCTGCGACCCGGGGTTGCCCCGGGAATTGTACTTTTTGCGGGTCCCCACAATTCTGGGGACACAAGGTGAGGTTTCACTCCCCTGACAATTTTGTGGATCAACTGGAACACCTCTATAAAAAGGGTATTACCTTTTTTTATTTTTCAGACGATACCTTCACCATTAAAAAGGATCGCGTGATTGACATTTGCAGAAAAATTATTGAGAGAAACCTCAAGATATCCTGGGCGGCCATCTCGCGTGTCAATTATGTTAGCCAAGACATGCTGTACTGGATGAGAAAGGCCGGATGCACCCAGATCAGTTATGGGGTGGAGAGCGGTTCCGAAAAAATAAGAAACGCCGTTCTGAAAAAAAATATCAAGGCCGGTCAGATCAGAAATGCCTTTGCCCTGACTACAAAACAGGGCATCATGGCCAGGGCCTATTTTATATACGGTTCTCCCGGAGAAAACTGGGACACCGTTCAAGAGACCATAGATCTGATCCATGAGATCAAACCCCTGAGCATTATCTTTTATATCCTTGACATATTTCCCGGGACCGCACTCTATTCGGATTTCAAGAGAAAAGTTAAGGTCACTGATGATATCTGGCTGAAACAGGTCGAAGATATTATGTATTTTGAAACTGATCCCCATTTGACCCGGGAATTGATACTCGCTTTCGGTGAAAAACTGAGGACGACCTTTTATGAAAATCTTCCCGGTTTTATAGATGCAATTGAGCTGATAAATAAAAAGGAATTAAATGAGATGCATTCCGATTTTCTCTCAAGGCTCGGAATGACCTTTACGCACGGTGACTATGCCCAGGTTGAAACCATTAAGGAAAAGGAAAAAATTGCAGAGAGACTGTATGAGCGATCATTGGATTACCACCCTGATCACCGGGCTTACCTGGGATTAGGTATCATCAGACAAAAAAATGGGGAGTACGAAGGATCGGTAAGGCTGCTTTGGGAAGGCATTAAATACTTTCCGCACAGCGAGCCGTTAAATCTGTGCTTAGGAATAAGTTACATGAATTTGGGCGAATATGACAAAGCGCTGCCATATTTTCTGAAGTTTCAAGATTCAAAAGATGCAGTTTATCATATTGCAGGATGTTACAGGGCACTTGGTGATTTTGAAAAAGAATCTGATTTTGTGAAAAAATTTCAATCCTTTTAGAATCCTCTGTTTAAGGTTTCAACTTCCGTTTCCAATATAGGAGGCTGTCTTTCCAATATAGGAGGCTGTCCGATCCAAGTAATTTTCAATGCCTCCGGATTTTCCTCAGTAAATATCGTGCTTTATTCCTTTATCCTTTTTTATTGACTTACATCTAAATTTACAGTATAAGTTCACTTGTAAGTTTTGGGTATTCATCGCTCTTCTTGCATCTTATTCCTTATGCCTTTGACCTATGAAAGGAGGGAAACACATGAAACTAACGGATAAACAGAAGATATTCCTGAATTATCTCTCTAAGTACATGGATGAATGGGGTATGGCCCCCAGCTTTGACGAGATCTGCGCCGAGTTCAAATTCAATTCCTACAACACGGTCACCACCTATCTCAAGGTCTTAGAAAGAAAAGGCTATATCCGCCTCCCAAAAGAAAAGAACCGCAAGCGAGCCATTGAGGTGATCAGTCCCGTGGAGACCCGGCGCTTCGAGTTCCCCCTCCTGGGAGTTGTGGCAGCCGGTAAGCCCATTGAGGCCGTGGAAGACGTGCGGGCCATTGAGGTCCCGCCATCCATGACAGGGAGCGGGGACCACTTTGTGCTCCAGGTCAAGGGAGATTCCATGCAGGAAGAGGGCATCTTAGACGGGGATTTCGTGGTGATCAGGAAACAGCCCACGGCAGAGAACGGTGAGACAGTAGTGGCCCTGATCAACAATGAGGCGACCGTTAAGAAATATTTCAAGAGAAAAAATCACGTGGAACTCCGGCCCGCCCATACGGGAATGAAACCCATCCGGGTCAAACAAGGGGATCTTCGAATCGAGGGAAAGGTCGTGGGGGTTATGAGGCATTATACATAAAATCGCTTTGCGATTTTATGTAACGGGGCTGCGCCCCTTCAAAACCTTTATTCTTGCATTGAAAACCTGGTCCTCCCCCGCGTAACGGGATCTTCGATGGGCCAGGTCAGAGCTAGGTGGCTCTGCCTTGGACTTTTGTGTCTAAAAATACAAATTCCAAGCACCAAATTACAAATAAATCTCAAATTCCAATATTCAATGACCAAAACCGGATTAAAAAACGAACGTCCAACATCGAACTCCCAACGTCGGCCTACGGTACTCCCTCGGGGTCTTAATTTTATAAAAAAGGCGGAGCGAAGCGACACCCACATTCGACGTTCGATGTTCGACGTTCATCTTTTTCTTGTTTGGATTTTCGAATTTTGGTCATTGGAATTTGTTTGATATTTGGGATTTGATATTTGGAATTTCAATAAGTCAATGAAACTCCAACAAAGCAAATCCCCTCTGGGGATAA
>JAFDAP010000036.1 GCA_019313765.1 Deltaproteobacteria bacterium
GTATCCCCGATTTCAGGAGTGCCGGGGGACTGTGGGATAAATTTGATCCGGCGGAATATGCCACGATTACCGCTTTTCGAGCCAATCCGGAAAAGGTCTGGGAAATGCTTCGAGAAATGGATGAAGTGGTCAATCAGGCAAGGCCCAACCCTGCCCACACCGGCATGGTGGAATTGGAAAAAATGGGATATCTCCATTGCATTATTACCCAGAATATAGATAATCTGCACCAGGCCGGTGGTTCAAAGAACGTTATAGAGTACCATGGAAACGCAAGCACGCTTTCCTGTCTGTGGTGTGGCAAGAGTTATAGAAGTGAAGAAAAGCGAAATGAGATTCCTCCCCGTTGTGAGTGTCAAAAAATCCTGAAACCGGATGTGGTTTTTTTTGGAGAAGCAATTCCGGGAGATGCTATGAACCGATCCTTTGAGCTTGCCTCCTCGGCCAATGCCCTGATGGTGGTAGGGACCTCGGCCGTGGTATCACCCGTTAATACCATTCCGGGCATTGCCAAACAAAACAGGGCAAAGATCATTGAAATCAATAAGGAACGCACCCATCTGACCGATAGCCTCACGGATGTCTTTTTACAGGGAAGGATGTCTTTTTACAGGGAATCGCCGGAGATGTTATGTCGGCCCTTGTGGAGGCGGTAAAAAAAAGGTAACTACCCAGGTTGTCAGGTTCACGGTTCACGGTTCACGGTTGGTTGCCTTAGCTTCATACTGGTCTATGTTCATCGGTCCTTAACCCCTGGTCCAGACCTGGTTTAGCAGTACTTTTCATCGAATCCCTGGGCATAGTGTTCAGAAGAACCGTTTTAAAGCGCACGTTACGTCGCACCAGGGCGGGCTTAAACCGTGAACCCTTAAACCGTGAACCTGACCAGTTACAAGGTATCTCAATAAATCATCAATCGTCAATCACACAGGGTTACCCCGGCCTTAAGAAGTCTTTCAAAGGTATGACCTTATCCCCCTTTTTTATTGACTCTTTCATGCTTGCCCACGATCCTCTTACTTTTGCCTTTCGAAGATTATTTATCATGTTCTGGAATTCAGGGTTTTTTTCAATTATACCTTGAAGTTGCCTGTTGAGGTCTTTCCAGCTCGCCTCAATTTCCTCCACGTCCAGTTCAAAATCCCCTATGGATGAAAGCAATCTCCCTAAAGAGGCCAAGATCCCGAAGTGTGTAGTCCCCTCAAGGTAGTAAGGACAATGGCACCATAAGCTGATGCATTCAAAACCCCTCTTTGTGCTTTCCGAGTGCAAGGTTGAATGAATAGCACTTGGCCCCCGGTAGTTTACCGGGATAACGTTTTTCTGTCTTAACCTGGAAAAAAGGTCCTGGTTTGAGGCTATGCCGGAGATAATCCTGTCCGAATGGAGGACATTGTCATACATGCTCCCTAAGGTAATGATTGTTTTGACGTTCAATTTTTCACAAAGTGAAAGCAATTCCTCCGCAAAATTTATCCACCGAAGGTTAGGTTCAATGGCCTTTAATATAACCAGATCCTTCCCCTGTGAACCGGTACGTGCATAATAGAAACCGCCCCCGGGCGCTGAAATACCCTTTAATGTCCCGTCTTCAATATTCACAGAGGGCCGATTATTGTCATAGTGGTAAAATAGATCCGGATTGATCGAGGCAAAATGCCTGGCCTTCAATTTGCGAATCATATAGGCGACCATGGCCCTTGAAACATCCAATGCATTGCCCCAACCGTCAAAACCTGCAATAAGGAGGGGCTCTTTCAATTCAGGCAGTTTTTCTATGAAAATCCCTTTCTCTGTCATGTCTTCTATTTGACATTCAGACACAAGAATGTCAAGGGTGTTCAATTCTTATTGACAAAGCTCAAAAAAGGTATAAATTAGCACCGTTTGATATTAGAGCATTTCAGGTAAGCGCATCCGCATGCCTTAAAATGATGCGAGGAACAATGATTTGACCATAAAGCTTGACAAGGCAGTCTTGGAGCAGTCCTGCAAGGAAATTATCGAGACTATCCTTTTTTGTCTTCCCAAAGCCTATAAAGGGACCGTTTACCGGATAGACAAGCCCCCGGAAATGATAGCAAGGCGGATTACTGCCGGCATTATTGATGATGAGAGAAAGGTTATCTCGTGGGGTCTGCCGGTAAAGTCGGACTATAATCCTCCTGGAAAGCCATGGAAGGAATACAGGGATGAACCGGGCCGGCCCCTGGAGGCCATGGCCTGGTGTGTGGAGAAACAGAAAAGCTGGACATCGGAAAATCCCAACCACGACGTTCGAAGCGTCAGGCTCCAGGTTGATGGCGTATGGGAAGATCACCACCATATGGAACCTGTCCTGATCCGGAAAGAAGATTTGTATCTCGGAAGCAGGCCAAGTCTTGACTATCCGCTGAATTTCAAAGGCGAAACCATCTGGCATGATAGCGAATACGTCGTAATCGCCGTAATAAAGATCCATTTCCAGCCCAATACAATCAAGATTGGAAGCCCGGAGACCCGGATAATAAAGAAACTCTCACGGGCATTAGGCACGGAACTTCTTTCCTACCAGTTGAGGCAGCAGTCAGTGGAGGCCATGCGTCAATTGGCTGAGGACAAGATCAATTCCTGCAATATTCTCGCGGATTCCTTGAGAAATGTCATTACAAAATCAGGTTTGATATTTTCGCTTATCAAACTGGAACTGGGGTTCCTGAGAGAACAATGGGAAGGCGTCCTGCTTGAGAAATCGGATCAAAAAGAGATGAAGATTGAGGCTGTTCGAGCGCTGAACAAGGCTTTGAGCGACATGGGCGGGACATCTGATAAAATGGAAAGGGAATTGATTCACATGCAGAACAAGTTCTTGAGCCTCTTCCTGCCTCCGGAGGGTGGTGAAAACTGGGTGCGGATGCAGATCGAGGAGCGATGGGATGAACTGCTTTCCGGGAAATCCGCAAGCGATGAGAAAGTGAAAGAAATTCGCGGCTATATCGATCAACTCAAGCATTCTCTCTATTTGGGTATGGACCCTGATCTTCTGGCGAGGTACGACAATATCCCCGAATACCTCAAGAGGGAATGGATCGACCTTATTTACAGAAACACGGATCATCTTGATTTTAGTTTTTTGGACAGATTGACCCATGTTCTTGAAGACCCCTCCCTCAAATTGCCCTTCCGGGAAAAGTCGAGAAAGTGCCTGGTGCATCTAAGGACCCTTGCAGAGATCATGGGCCGATTGGAAGATGATACAAATGCGGTCCTTCGGCAGGTGCTCAACGGGTGTGAGAACGGGACGGTCTTAAGTGTCCTGAAAAATAGCCAGGTTCGCCAGGCGATCCTGTAGCCAAATTGATAAGCGTTCAGAGGTTCGCGGTTAGTGAAGGTTAACAAAAGAAAAGGAATTCTGAACGGTGAACCCTGAACCTCTGAATGGTTATGAAGAATTCGCGCCTGTAGCTCAGCTGGATAGAGCAGCGGACTTCTAATCCGCAGGTCGGGTGTTCGAATCACCCCAGGCGCGCCAGCGATATAACTTATCGCTTTTTTATAATTCGTACTTCTTCAGCTGGAACAGCTTTTTGTCCTGTGTGGCTACAATGTGGTAGAATTTATCCTGGGGAATGTAGATAAAAGGGACATCCTCTTTGCGACGATAAAGAAAGTGTGAAAGGATCATCCTGTTTACGGCCCTGTGGCCGATGATCATGATATTTTGAGAGTTGGTGCTCAGGTAGAGGGCCTTTTTTATGCCCCTGTCAACCCTCTCCTTCATGGAGACATAACCTTCTCCGTCCGGGTAAATGTAGTTGTATTTATCCTTTTTCCTTTCCCGATACACGTGCGGCATTTTTTCGCGTATCTCTCCATAACTCATGCACTCGCAGACCCCGCTGTCAATTTCGTTAAACTCCTCCAATGGAATAACTATACAGTCTTTTTGCAG
This sequence comes from Deltaproteobacteria bacterium, assembly GCA_019313765.1. Taxonomy (GTDB): domain Bacteria; phylum Desulfobacterota; class DSM-4660; order Desulfatiglandales; family Desulfatiglandaceae; genus JAIOSR01. Next base: position 3,932 of record JAFDAP010000036.1, read on the forward strand.
CCGTTTTATGGGGGTGGCCGTCTGTATGGTCCTCTTTTTTTTGCTTGTAAAGATGACAGGGGTCTTTCTCTTTTTAAAATACCCGGCCAGTTTCCCGGCCTGGCCCTTTCCATTTTCCGTTAAACCGGAATCCCCTCCGATCCTGTTTTCCAGGTTAAAGTAGGTTTCGCCGTGTCGTATCAGGAACAGGTTTTTGACCGTATCGGTCACTAAGAAATCCCTGATCCGCTCATAATACGGAATATCACCGGTGATGACTTCTTCTAAGATTTGATTGTTCAGAGAATCCAATTTAACAAAATTTCTTTCATCCTGAAGGGGTTTATAAATGGTATTGTAATAATCAATTCGCTTTTTGAAGCTTTGAATCGCTGCTTCCCTTTCCATGTGACGGAACTCTGAAAGGGAGATTTTCCTCTGAATGCTTGCCTCGAGAATGTCCTTGTGGTTATTGATACATTCAAGGAAAAGAAGGGTGTGGTTTTTGAGCAAGCTGGTGACCGTTTTTCTCCTCTTGAGGCTGACATTTGTGGCGTCAAGTAGGGCAACCTGACCCTCATTGCCGAGGTAATGCCTGGCCCTCTCTATGTTTATTATGGCTATTTTTTCTCTCAGGGCGGCCGCCTCAATATTCTTCGGGTCATAAAATTCCGGGTAGGATGTGTCATCACGGGTAAATCTTCGCCTCAGGTTCCCGTTATTGAAGATCCGTGTCCTGGTGCCGTCCTTGACCAAATTTTCTTTCAGCTTGCTTGCAATTGTGGATTTTCCCCTGGCAGGAAGGCCGACCATAACAATGTAGAGTTTTTTATTCTTCATTTCTTTATTTTAGCGGCTTCACTCAAAAGTTCAACTCAAAACTTGAAGTTCTTTACTAAAAAACATATATTAAGGCCCTCTTGTCCAAAAACGATTTTTTTTGCAAAGGCAGGGGGACGGGATGTTCTCGGAGTGGCGTATTTTGGTCCTGAAGTCCCGCCTGAAGCGGGAAAGGGGCAAAATCCCGCATGGGTTCTTGATAAACTACAAAATGCCAACAATATCGTCTATAAGCTACACGAGGTAAAATAAAAAATGCCTCAGATTTCAACCACAAGGCCAGGGGTAGATGTCCTTGTTAATGATTTTGTAAGAAGTGTTTACAACTGGATGGGGATCGGCCTGACCCTGACAGGGTTTATGGCCTTCTATGTTTCCAGCAGTCCGACCATGATACGTCTCATATTCGGCAACCCGATAATCTTCTTTGTCCTCATATTGGCCGAACTGGGAATGGTGTTTGCCATAAGCGGGATGGTGAACAGGATGAGTGCCGGTACGGCCACGTCTCTCTTTGTAATTTATTCGGCCTTAAACGGGGTTACGCTCTCTTTTATTTTTCTTGCATACACACGTACCTCCATATTCAGCACTTTTTTTATTTGTGCCGGAACATTTATCGGATGCAGCATCTACGGGTGGGCGACAAAAAAAGATTTGACCTCCTGGGGCGGTTTTTTGATGATGGGTCTGATCGGGATCATCATTGCATCTCTGGTAAATATGTTCATTCAGAGTAGCGCAATGAGCGTAATAATCAGCTACATAGGCGTATTGGTTTTTGTGGGTCTGACCGCATATGATACACAGAAGATAAAAAATATGGCGATGACACAACCGGCGGGTCTGGATAACGCAGTAGTTCGAAAGGGGGCAATCTTAGGAGCGCTATCCCTTTACCTCGATTTTATCAACCTGTTTCTGATGCTGCTAAGGATATTCGGTCAAACCAGGGAATAGGGCAGGGACAGGGCATGGAGCCTTCTTACTTGAAACTTCACAGTGAGGGCGAACTCACGATCCGTGCGGCAAAGGCAGTGAGCCTGATGGGGTCATGTCATATTTGTCCCAGGGCATGCGGTGCTAATCGTCTAAAAGGAGAAACAGGTTTCTGTGGTACGGGAAGAAAGGCCAAAGTGGCCAGCTATAATGCCCACTTTGGAGAAGAGTCGCCCCTGGTTGGGAGGCACGGCTCGGGCACAATATTCTTGTCTTCCTGTAATTTGCTTTGCAGCTTTTGCCAGAATTATGATATCAGCCATTTAGCTGAGGGGGTGGAGGTGGAGCCCAAGCAAATGGCTTCCATGATGCTTCATCTGGCTGAAAATGATTGCCACAATATCAATTTTGTTACCCCCACCCATGTGGTCCCTCAGATCATTGAGGCCCTGATTTTGGCCGTTGAACAAGGGCTGAAAGTGCCTTTGGTTTACAATTCCAGCGGTTATGACCGGAAGGAGACCCTTGAACTCTTAGATGGGATTTTTGACATTTATATGCCTGATTTTAAGTTCTGGGACGGCAAATGGGCCGACAGATTCTGCCGAGCGCCCGATTACAGGGAAGTGGCCACGGAAGCGATCAGGGAAATGCATCGTCAGGTGGGGGATCTGGTAATTGATGATGACGGTGTGGCGATAAAAGGATTGCTCGTGAGGCATCTGGTCATGCCTAACCGTGTGGCGGGAACCGAAGAAATTATGGAGTTTTTTGCGGACAATATTTCTGCAAATACCTACATGAATGTGATGGATCAATACAGACCATGCGGTACCGCACATCAAGATGAATTTATCAACAGGCGACTGATAGGCCGGGAATACAGAGATGCCGTAAACGCGGCTAAGAATGCAGGCCTTACACGCCTTGACTCCAGGGAGCGAATCCCTGTTATTTTATAGCATTAAAGAAAATGATTTCCAAAAACATTTTCTTGAAAACTTATAGGATTCAAATGAAAAGCCAAAAAATATTTGTCATAGGAGACATACACGGTTGCTTAGACATGCTGAAGAGGCTTATGGATAAGATCGACTGGGGACCGGGCAAGGACCGGCTTATCTTCTTAGGTGATTACATTGACAGGGGCGAAGATCCCAAAGGGGTCGTGGACTTCATATTATCCCTTATGAGATATTCCACAGAGATCGAGTGTCTTATAGGGAACCATGAAGCAATGTTGCTTGATTATCTCACAGGCCGGGATAAGGGACTGTTTCTCCTAAACGGAGGGTGGAGCACAATGGCGAGCTATAAGGCCGATAAACCGGAGGGAGGAAACACATTAGTTCCCCCGGATCACATGGCATTTTATCATTCCTTAAAAACATATATCGAACTCGAGGATTACTACATCGTTCATGCGGGATTCAGGCCAAACGTGGAGTTGGAAAGACAGTCTGTGGAAGACATGGTTTGGATCCGTGATCCCTTTATCTACTCTAACCACGATTTTGGGAAGAATGTCATCTTCGGTCATACCCCATTTCAAGAGCCGCTGGTCATGGAAAACAAGGTCGGTTTGGATACAGGCGCCGTGTTTGACAACAGGTTGACCTGCCTTGAACTCCCCGAATTCAGATTCCATTCCGTTAAGGCGGAAGCCAACCGTATCGTATAAAATGAAAATAAGGCCCGTGACCCTAAACGCTCAACACGTAACTCGCAACACGATTGGCATTACTGCTACTGTTCCGATTGAGGTCGTCCTTGCCGCCGGTCTGAACCCGGTGGACCTAAATAACCTCTTTGTCACTTCCGAATACCCCAAAAAACTTGTGGCCCAGGCAGAGTCTGTGGGTTTTTCGCACAGTATATGTGCATGGATCAAAGGGATTTACTCCACGGTCATTAACAGCGGCATTCGGACGGTTATCGCGGTGACCGGAGGGGATTGCAGTAACACCATTGCATTGGGCGAATTGCTTGTTCGCAAGGGAGTGAAGGTGATTCCTTTCGAATATCCTTTAGACCGTAACAGGGAAGCATTGCTGGCCCAAATAGAAAAACTCAGGGAAACCCTTTCGACCACCTGGCCCGAAATTGAGGCGACAAGATCGAGATTACAAAGCATAAGGGTCAAGTTGAAGAGGTTGGACGAACTTACCTTTCGCAAAAATGTGGTGACCGGGTTGGAGAACCACCTGTTTCTGGTAAGCAGTTCAGATTTTGGCGGCGACCCTGACGAGTTTGAAAAGAGCCTGGATCAATTCCTGGCCGGAACTGTCAAAAGAGACCCGCGAGAAGGAGAACTCCGCTTAGGGTATTTGGGCGTACCGCCAATCTTCAGCCGGTTTTACGAGACAATTGAATCCTTTGGCGCGAGGGTGGTTTTTAATGAAGTGCAAAGGCAATTCAGCATGCCTTTTGATCATAAAGATATAGTCGATCAATATCTTGAATACACTTATCCCTATGATATCAACGGAAGGATTCGAGATATTGAGAAGGCCGTTACAGAGCGGAAGTTAGACGGCCTGATTCACTACACCCAGACCTTTTGTTACAGACAGCTCTACGATATCGTTCTCAGGGAAAGCCTGCCCGTACCGGTTCTCACCCTTGAGGGAGACAGAACTGGAGCAATCGACAGCCGGACGGCCTTTCGCATCGAGACGTTTGTGGAGATGCTTGGAAACAAGGATTTTTTTTGAAAACTCATTCTCTTAATTAGTGCCCATCCACAGATATAGAAAGGACACTAACTACTTTCCGTTCTCTTCCCGCTGATGAATGCCTCTGCCAGCTCGACATCCTTTTTGCTTCCTATATACAGGGGGACTCGCTGGTGCAATTCGGTTGGGTCTATGTCCAGGATAGGACCGTGACCATCACTGGCATACCCCCCCGCCTCTTTGATCACCATGGCAAGAGGGTTGGCTTCGACCATCAACCTTAACTTGCCTGTTGGCTTCTTAGGGTCTTTGCTGTCGGCAGGATACATGAAGATGCCGCCTTTCAGCAGATTGCGGTGGAAATCGGCGACCAGGCTGCCCACATACCTTGCAGTGTAAGAGTGCCCGGTCTTTTTGCCACTGTTCTTAAAATGGTTTACCAACGCCCTGGTCTTTTCATCCCAATAAGAATGATACCCTTCGTTAACGCTGTAGATTTTTCCTTGTTCTGGAATTCGAATACTCTCGTGGGACAGCAGGAATTCTCCAAGGCTTGGAAACAATGTAAAACCGTGCACGCCGGTATTTTTTCCAGTGGTGTATACCATTATTGTGCTCGAACCATAGATAAAATAACCAGCAGCCACCTGATTTATGCCGGGCTGAAGAATATCGTCAAGCAGCGGTTCTGAACCCGATGAAATGCTCTTCCTCTTGTAAATACCAAAAATTGTCCCAATGCTTACATTCACATCAATATTGGAGGAGCCGTCTAAGGGATCAAAGACGAGAATATAATCTCCCTTAGGAAATCGTGGAGGGATATCTATAAGATCGGGGTCTTCTTCTGAGCCCATACACCATAACTGGCCGATATGCTGCATTCGCTCTATAATAATCTGGTTTGAAAAAACATCCAACTTTTGCACCTTCTCTTCCTGGACGTTAATTTTCCCTGTGGATCCTAAGATATCAACGAGACCGGCCTTGTTCACCTCCCTGGAGATGACCTTGGCCGCAACGATAAGCTCGTTGAGCAAGGTAGTGAAGGCCCCTGTCGCCACCGGGTTTTCCCGCTGCTGTTTTAAGATGTGCTGTGTTATGGTAATGCCTGCGCCCTGTCTTTGCATGGTTGGACCTCCTTATCGGGATTCAATATTTCAGGAGATGTTCCCAAAACTCAGGTTCATCATCTTTCCAGTCCGGTCCAAAGCGTTTTTCACAAAATCCGCTGAGCCTTTCGTACCATTTGATCACCACATTTTTATTCTTATCCCTGGCCTCAAGGATGTCTGCCAAAAATATATCTACTTTGCTCATCTCATCTTTGGGCACATAATATGAAGCACCTTTTTTGAAGGATTTTTTAAGGTTATCCTTTGAGAGTGCATGGGCTGTCAGCATCAGGGCCGGGATGTCTTTTTTATTGGCAATCTCAAGAAGTTCATATCCGTGTACACCCATGATGTCCAGTACGGCGATGTGATAAAAATTGGTTTCAAGAAGCTCTTTTGCCTCTTCAAAAGTGGAAGCCTTATCAACGCTACACATAGCCAGAATTTCCGTCAACTGGTCCAGGATGTCTTCTTCGTCATCAACGATCAGGACCCTTTTCCCTTTCAGTATTTTTTCAGGCTCCATGTTTCAACCTCCTCAAATTTAATAATGTAGGCGTTTACAGGTTCAGAGTTCAGAGGTTCACGGTTATCATTCTTTGGTTGTCCTTGCTTGCAGGCCGCTGACTGCTTGATGTAATTAAATACTCAAATTTTTCTATTCTTATGCCTTCTTACTTCAGAACTCGTTCATCAAAGGTTCAGACCTGCCCGCAGTGTTTCAAGCGGGCTTTCGGTGAATCCTTTTTAACCTTTGAACGTTGAACCCCTGAACCGTAAACGTTACCAGATTCATTTACATAAGTTGTTCCTTGTATTCGAGTCTGTATATCTCCGCAAGTGTTAGAAATATGGTAATGATTAAGGGGCCGTAGATGATACCCAGGAGACCAAAAAGCTTTATGCCCCCGATGATCCCGATAAATACCAGAACTGAATTCATTTGCATGCCTTCACCGATTACCCTGGGCTTTATCAGGTACTCCATAACAGAGCTGTAAAACACGTTGTAGGCTAAAAAACCGATTCCCAGCCCTACCTTCCCCTGGATCAAAATGATGGCAGTGGCAGGCAAAAAAACCACTGAGGCCCCGATAATGGGCAGAAAGGCCATAAAAGCGATGATTGTTCCCCACAAAAAAGGCGAATGGAGG
>JAFDAP010000582.1 GCA_019313765.1 Deltaproteobacteria bacterium
AAAAATATCGGCTGAAATGATTTATCCTTGAAAAAATATTCATTAATGAATAGATTCAAAGCGTTATTTTAGTGCGAAAAACAGAAAAGGGGACAATCTATGAAGATTGCCGTTAGCGGCAAAGGGGGTGTGGGCAAGACCACCTTTGCATCTTTCTTAATAAAGGCCCTTGCGGATGAGGGGAAAAAGGTCCTGGCCATTGACGCGGACCCGGACGCCAACCTGGCCCAGGGTCTAGGCGTGGAGAACAGCGATGAGATCGTGCCTATTTCGGAAATGAAGGCGCTGATCGAGGAAAGGACAGAGGCCAAGACAGGGAGTATGGGGTCATTTTTTAAACTGAATCCCAAGGTCGATGACCTTCCTGAAAAACTCTCCGTTGAGGTAGATGGTGTAAAACTGATGGTCATGGGCAGTGTCAAGACAGGTGGGGCAGGCTGCGTGTGCCCTGAAAGCGTCATGCTCAAACACCTTGTCCGGCATATTGTTTTAGCCCGTGACGAGGCAGTGGTTATGGATATGGAGGCGGGCCTTGAACATCTGGGCCGGGGGACCGCAATGAACGTGGACCGCCTTGTGGTGGTGGTGGAACCGGGAAGACGCAGCATTGAAACGGCACATCACATCCGCAAGCTCTCAGGGGATCTCGGAATTAAAAAACTGAGTTTTGTGGGCAATAAAATCCGCTCTGACAAAGACAGGGATTTTTTGTTGGGGCAAATGCCTGATTTTGATTTTCTGGGTTTTATTCCCTACCGGACCGATATCATTGAGGCGGACCTGGACGGACGCCCCCCTTTTGAAAGGGACCTGGAAAGTCTGAAAATCGTAAAAGAGATGCTTAAAAAATTACAATAAGGAGACTAATCTATGGGAAAAAGAATCCACAATTTCAACGCTGGACCTGCCGCATTACCCCTGTCCGTACTGGAAGAAATCCAGGAAGAGCTTCTGGATTTCAAAGGCTCCGGCATGTCCGTAATGGAAGTGAGCCATCGTTCCAAGTGGTTTGACAATGTCATCAATGAGGCGGTTGAAAGGACCGGAAGGCTTCTCAACCTTGGTGATGATTTTCACGTGCTTTTTATTCAGGGTGGCGCCAGCCTCCAGTTTTGCATGATCCCCATGAATCTGGGCCTGGAGGGAAAACCGGTGGATTACATAAATACCGGGACGTGGTCCACAAAGGCAATCAAGGAGGCGGATATCCAGAAAAAGGATGTCCGGGTAATTGCCTCTTCCGAGGATAAAGGTTTTTCCTATATCCCCAAGGATTTCAAGGTGGACGAAGACGCGTCCTATCTGCATTTTACCTCAAACAACACGATCAAGGGGACCCAGTGGGCTGAATTCCCTGGAAGCGGTAAAGTCCCGCTTGTCTGTGACATGTCTTCCGACATCATGAGCAGGCCCTTTGATGTCAGGCCTTTCGGGTTGATCTACGCAGGTGCACAGAAAAACATAGGGCCCGCCGGCACGGCCCTGGTTATTATAAGAAAGGATATGCTGAAAAGGGTACCGGATGATATCCCTACCATGTTGAGATATACAACGTTCGCTGAAAAGAATTCCATGTTCAATACCCCGGCATGCCTGGTCATCTACACCACCAATCTCGTCATGAAATGGCTTGAAGAGACGGTCGGCGGGCTGGAAAAAATGGAACGGATTAACAAAGAGAAGGCAGCCATACTCTATGACTTTATTGATAAGTCCGGTTTTTACCAGGGCACCGCGGCCGGGGACAGCAGGTCCCTGATGAATTTGACCTTCAGGCTTCCGAGCGAGGACCTGGAGAAGAAATTCGTGGAAGAGGCCATGAAGGAGGATATGGGAGGGCTTAAGGGGCACCGTTCGGTGGGCGGGTGCCGTGCTTCTATTTATAATGCCACAGGGGTCGATGCGGTGAAAGATCTCGTGGCCTTTATGGCTTTGAAAAGAAAGAAGGATAAAGGGAATATTAAAAAGTCGCAGAGCGACTTTTTACGAGGTTATCAATTTTGACAAGGACAAGAATCGCTGAAATCCTGTCTTCTGGAAAAGCAGGCACCGATTTTACCGTAATGGGCTGGGTCAGGACGAAAAGAGACTCCAAGGGGGGGTTTTCGTTTATTGAAGTGAAT